>JALOTI010000480.1 GCA_025457985.1 Leptospira sp. | reverse complement strand
GTTCAAAGTTCAACGTTTCCGAACCCCTTACCACAGGAATAAATAGGAGCGTGGCTTTAGCCCGCTCATAAAAGGAATCCAAGATGTTCTCCTGGCTTTAGCCGAATTCTAGAGAAAGAAAAAAAATAAAGCTTCAACGGTGCAAAAAACTAAGCAGTTCATAGTCTCAGTTCACAGTTAGAGCTATTGAGACTCCCAACTAAACTCTGAAATTCTTATCTGGAACCTCAAACTCTAAACAAACAAACAGCCTCCCAGTATTTCCACTTCTATTCCTTAAAAATCGTATCTTGAGTTATGGCAACAATCGATAAAATAAAAAGTGGTTTAATTGATAAAATCATTGCTATTCAAAACAGAGATTTTCTAGAAGCTCTTGATACGTTGATCTCTTCTAGTACCGGTCCAATTCCTATTGAAAAACTTACGAATGAGCAAAAAGTAATGCTTGAGATGAGTGAGCAGGATCTGAAGGAGGGGAGATGTATTTCTCAAGAGGAGCTGGAAAAGAGGAATTTGGAATGGCTCAATGCAAAGTAATCTGGACCAAAACAGCTGATTTACAGCTGGTGGGTATTCTGGAATATTGGGTGAATCGAAACAAGTCTGCCACTTATTCAAAAAAGCTTCTAAAGCAGGTAGTAAAAAAAACAAAGCAAATTGCCAAAACACCGGAAATTTTCCCTTTATCCGATTTTCCTGAAACTCGAGTAGCTCCTTTGGATCACTTTAGCATTCTGTATAAAATCAAAAATGATCTAATTGTAGTCACCGCTTTTTGGGACAACAGACAGGATCCTAAAAAACTGTTGGAAATCCTTAGAAATCAAAAAACTAACTAGAAATAATAATTAAAAGGAGAGTTTGGCAATAAAGTAGTGAACGTTTAATTAAGTTCTAATAAACCCTGAACCCTACCTCCGGTAGGCAGTCCCGAACTAATCGTTCAAACGTTCAACGTTTCCGAACTCCGAACCTCGAACAAAACCTTTAACGATTAACCTTTAACCTTTAACGATCAACCCTACCTCCGGTAGGCAGTCCCGAACTAAACGTTCAAACGTTCAACGTTCCAAATCTCGAACCCCGAACTTCGAATATCGAACCTCAAAAACTCGTGCTGATTCTCATTTTTTTTGGTTATAACCATAAAAATCTCTCAATAAACATTTATTTTTAAGGTTATATCCTGAAAAATGATAAAAAGAAACTCGTACATCGATAAACTCAAAAAATTTATCGGAAAGCCACAGGTCAAAATTATCACGGGAATAAGAAGATCAGGGAAATCGACCGTATTGAGGCTGCTGATGGATGAGTTGACCAATAGCGGTAAAAAACCTAATAAGATTATCTACATCAATTTTGAGAGCTTTGCCAATTCACACCTCACTCAAGCCAAAAGTTTATATGAAGAGGTCAAAGGCAAAATCATAGAATCGGGTAAGTATTATTTGCTTTTTGATGAAATTCAGGAAGTAGCCCAATGGGAAAAGGCAGTAAATTCCTTTTTGGTTGACTTTGATGTAGACATCTACCTCACCGGATCCAATTCACATTTGCTGTCCTCAGAGCTTTCCACTTTTCTGGCAGGCAGATATGTGGAAATCCCCATCTACACGCTTTCATTTTCAGAATTTTTGGATTTTAAACAATCCTATTCTGAGGTATCAAGTAGTCAGTCTTCCCTTTTTGTAGAATACCTAAGAAAAGGTGGATTTCCAGTCATTCATACCCTAGACTATCAAGAGGAGACAGCCTATCAGGTAGTTAGGGATATTTATGATTCAGTCATTTTAAGGGATTCTGTACAAAGGCAAAAAATCAGAGACGTCGAATTGCTCAACCGTGTCATTCACTATGCTTTTGATAATGTAGGCAACACCTTTTCAGGTAAAAATGTGGCAGACTATTTCAAAAGTCAACAGCGTAAAATCGATATCAATACGGTTTATAATTACCTCCAAGCCCTGGAAAGTGCATTTATCCTATACCGGGTTTCCCGATATGATCTCAAGGGAAAAGAAATTCTCAAGACTCAGGAAAAATTTTACCTTGCGGATATCTCCTTGCTCTATGCCACAATGGGGTACCGAGATCGGTTGATTTCAGGAGTACTTGAAAATCTGGTTTTTCTCGAACTAAAGCGTCGAGGCTACACCGTACATGTGGGAAAACTTGACCAACGGGAAATTGATTTTGTTGCCGAACGTGATGGACAAAAAATCTATGTCCAAGTCGCTTACAAGCTCGAAAGTATCGAAACCGTAGATCGGGAATTTGCCCCTCTTCTGCCTATCACTGACCATTATCCCAAATTTGTAGTCACGATGGATGACTTCTTCAAGGATACGATTCAGGGAGTGAAGCATATGCATATTAGTGATTTTCTGTTCAACCTTCAACGTTTCCGAACTCCGGACCTGTCACCCTGAGCAAAGTCGAAGGTTACCCTGAACAAAACCTTTAACGATTAACCTTTAACCCTTAACGATCAACGCTACCTCCGGCAGGCAGGCCCAAACCAATTCACACTCAGCATACTGAACTCAAGTGAGTAAATTACCCTCCCAAATTCAACCCTCTGATTTCTCTTCCCATCTATTTTGGGATGTGGATGTGCTGAAAATCGATCTTCAGCGGACCAAAAGATGGATGGTAGAGCGAGTAGTCGAGTATGGTAGCCTTAGTGATTGGAAAATGCTAAATACACTCTATGGTAAGGAAGAGATTAAAAACCAGGTAGTAGCCATTAGAAATCTGGACGAAGTCACCTGCTCATTTCTTTGTGTTGTTTTTGAATTGAAAAAAGAGGATTTCAGATGTTACACATACAAACAGTCAACTCCAGACTTCTGGAAATCCTAACTGCCCTGATGAATCATCCCTACTTTAATGATTTTCACTTAGTGGGTGGGACAAGTCTTGCATTACAGATAGGGCATAGAGAATCCATTGATATTGATCTTTTTGGAACTGGAGAACTAGATGAACTTGAAGTTTCTGATAGTTTATCAAGCCTTGGTAAAGTGCAGATTCTAAAAAAAAGTAAAAATATCCTGATTTACACTGTTGATGGAATTAAGGTTGATTTTGTCAATTACAAATACCCTTGGCTTAATCCTTTCTTAAGTTTTGGGGGTTTGCGATTGGCTAACCCCCGTGATATTGCAGCAATGAAGCTCAATACCATTTCAGGAAGAGGAAGTAAAAAGGATTTTATTGACATGTACTTTTTATTGAAAAAGTATTCCCTAGCTGACATGATTGGGTTTTATAATCAAAAATATCAAGACGGTTCAGTGTTTTTGGTGCTTAAAAGTCTCACTTATTTTGGTGATGCCGATGCAGAGGAAACACCAAGAATGCATATTCCATTGGATTGGGATGAGGCCAAAGAAAGGATCAAACAAGAAGTTAAACTATACTTAGACGGATCTTAACCACAGAGGTCACGGAGAGGAAATTTGTAACTGGTAAAAAGTAAGTGAGCAGTTCACAGTCACAGCTGCCTGCTTCGATTCCCAAAAGACTCCAGGAATAAATAGGAGCGCGGCTTTAGCCCGCTCATCAAAAGAATGCAAGCTGTTTTCTTGGCTTTAGCCAAATTCTAGAGAAAGTAAAAAAAATAATGCTTCAACGGTGCAAAAAACTAAGCAGTTCATAGTCTGAGCCAGCAATCTGTTTTGAACCACATTAGACACATAGAATCACATAGCTTTTACTTCTCTGAAATTGAGTAATGAAACGGGATTGCAAATCCCTAAAATAATTGGGAATTCAACGTTTCCGAACCCCGAACCTCGAACCCCAAACGTTCAACCTTCAACGTTTCCGAACTCCGGACCTGTCACCCTGAGCAAAGTCGAAGGTTACCCTGAACAAAACCTTTAACGATTAACCTTTAACCCTTAAC
>JALOTI010000479.1 GCA_025457985.1 Leptospira sp. | reverse complement strand
CTTCCAAATAACAGAAGCTCTTTTTCATCTGGGCATCGATATCATCAGTTTCACTGCGAACAGTGGTGAAGGAAGGATTCGGGATAGCTTTTTACTGAGAACGTCGATCACAGGGGAAAAATTGGATGAAAAAACCATGTTTCCTCTGCTGCGGTCCCGACTGGAATCCTTTCTCTAAATCTGCCGCTCCCCAATCAGTTGAATCCTTAGATTCGACTCCCACGGAGTCGGGATAGCAGAGATGTGAATACCAGTAGTAAAACAAGTGAGACAAAAAAACTAAGACCAGGTCCCTTTTGGAAATAAAACAAAG
This sequence comes from Leptospira sp., assembly GCA_025457985.1. Classification (GTDB taxonomy): domain Bacteria; phylum Spirochaetota; class Leptospiria; order Leptospirales; family Leptospiraceae; genus Leptospira_A. The sequence goes on along the minus strand of JALOTI010000479.1, from coordinate 2,288 downwards.
CAAAAACGACTGGGGAAATAGCTCTTCCTAAAGATCCAAAACTTCGGAAGAGACCAAGGGAACGACCGAATTCCTCTTTTCCGCTGACTAAAGATGCTAAGGAAGACAAACCTGGATTTACCAAGGCACTACCGAAGGCAAGAAAGAAGAGGGAAAAAAACAAACCTAGTAAATGACCACCAAACCATAGTAAACTTAGCAATCCAAAAACAACAAAAACCCCTCCAAAAACTGAGATCTTTTTTTCTTTCCACTTTCCAGATAACCGTCGTACAACGCCACCTTGCACTAAAATAATGATTATACCAATGTAGAGGAATGTAAAACCAATCTGTTTAGGAGTGAAGGAATAATAATCTGCTAAGAAAAAGTTTACAACAAATTCAAATCCTGAAAAACTAAAGACGAATAGAAGGTTTAGAAGCGATACTTGTAATAGGTTTTTGTTTTTGATTTTGCCAATAGATAAAAGTGGATGAATCTCTCTTTCCGACTTTTCCTTGGGATTCTCTCTTTTCAAAAGTACAAAAACCAAAATGAACGTGATGGTCGAAGTAACCACTGCGAATAAGGCAGATGTAGGAAATACAACCAAAATACCCCTTTCATAAAAAGAATCTAAAAAAGTCCAGGTAGAACTGATTCCTCCGAGTAGCGGGCCCATAACAAAACCAAGCCCAATTCCTGCACCAAGTAGACCCATCCCAGCAGCTCGAGATTTGTCATCCGTTTCGTCTGCCATTGCAGCGGAAGCAACTGAAAGATTCCCCCCCATTACGCCTGTTATTACTCGCGAAAGAACAAAAAGCCAAAATTCTGAAGAAAAAAGCCAAATGATATATCCGAGTATATTCCCGAAGGTAGTAAACAATAGAACAGATCTCCGACCATAATCATCCGACAACCTACCCCAAAGAGGAGCAGCTAAGAACTGCAAAAAACTATACAAACTTCCTAAAATTCCACCAAACAAAACAAAGGTGTATTTTTCATTCTCTCCAAAGGAAAGGAACCTAGCCCAATCAAAAAAAATAGAAAACAAAGTATCGCTACCTTTGGCGAGAAAAACTTCGATAGTACGCGGGAATAAGGGGAATAAAAGAGAAAAACCCATCATATCCATAAAAACGATGAGAAAAAGGATTATTTTTTTCGAATGACTATGTTCTTTCACATCATCCAATTTCTGAAAAGTACAGAAAAAAAGCCACAGAAAACTCTATGGCTTTTTCAATAGTGATTTAGCTAAGGTAGATTTATTTTGTTTTTACTTTATCAATCAAAACTTTCAATTCATCCAAAGCTTGTTTTACCTTTTCTTTTACATCAGCAGGGATTGCTGTATCAATTTGCTGGTAGATTGATTGGTAATTTGTTTGGAGCTTTGCAACGATTTCTTCGTAACTTGCATTTGTTTTGCCAATTGCATCCTGAGCGTCTGCAATCGTTTTGCTTAGAAGATCTCTTATCTTTTGAGATTCCGCAGATTTGTCCAATTCACCTTTTGCTTTCAACTCAGAATAAACTTTTTCCAAATCTGTAACAGCAGTTCTAAGCTTTTCTTCGCCGGAACGAAAGAGTGCGATTCCTGCATTTACAATATCCATAACCAATTTTTCCATACAACTTTCCTGTCGGGATATCTCCCTTGTATTTACGTAGCCCTAATTTAGAATTTGAGTGAGGTGATTACAATTAAAAAAAATCAGTCAAGCAAGGTTTCTGTGTGACATAATCCAGAAACTAACTATTTTCGATTAACTTCTTGATCTGATCTCGGATCTTTGCTGCGGTCTCATAATCTTCCGTCTTAAGAGCATTCTCCAAAGTCTCCTCCAAAATCTGTAAGTTGGACTTTGGAAGAGCTTGGATTTTCCTTTCGGAAGAAATACTTTCTGCCTTAAGTTCATCCTCTTTCATGATGATTCCCGCCTCGTCTAACACTGATTTTGCTAGATAAATAGGAGCATTGGCACGAAGAGCCAAAGCAATAGAATCAGATGGGCGTGCGTCCAGGGTTATGATTTCTTCATCTTTGCGAAGCTGGATTTTTGCGAAAAACGTACTATCTTGGATTTCATCGATGGTGATCTTTAGGACTGTTGCCCCTAAAGCAGTCAACATATAGAGCATAAGATCATGGGTCATTGGTCTAGGTGGTTTCGTTCCATCTATCACTGTGGTGATGGAATGTGTTTCCAAAGGACCGATGAAAATAGGTACGACACGATTGTCGTTAGTTTCCTTTGGCTTCAAAAAAACAGCAAAACCAACGTTCGTAAGGCTGA
>JALOTI010000478.1 GCA_025457985.1 Leptospira sp. | reverse complement strand
AATTGGAATTGCAAGAAGAAACTTGCGGAAAATTTTCTCCAGTCACATTCGGATATCTGGTCGCACAGTTTCTTTGGCAGGCTTCCAAACTGCCTCCATCACAGGTGATGATATACGTTAGAAGATTCCGTTCAATAGTTCTGTCCTTTCTTTCCTGACAAAACGATGTCAGAAGTAGGAGTGAAAAGATTCCAAAAAGGAAAACGAGCTGTCTCATATGGATAGTTTGCTCTTCTTCCTCATTTCGTCAATCGGTTCGTAAAAATCTTGACCCTAGTGACTTTTCCTATCATTTGGAAGAGACCCTTTCTATGAGTGACGGATCCAAACAGGTAATTGTAAAAAAAGCACAAGGTGAATATGAATTCACTCCGTATGGGGAATTCCTATCCTATTTCCACGCTCATATTGATATTTTTAAGAAACTGCTAAAGTCCAAAAAAGTTGAGCCTGATATGGTAGAGGCTATCGCCAAACAGATCAAAACTTTTATGACAGGGAACATTAAAAAAACGGAACAGTTTTTTGAAAATCTACCAAACTTCTCTGCTATGTTAGGTGTTCCTCAAGCTGAAGTATCTGCATATTTAAATACAAACTTTATTGATGTTCTCACCAAGGTTCAAGAAAAGTTAAAAAACCAAGAAATTGACAAAATCAACAACGCACCGGAACAAACCTACCGTTTCATTGCCGAGGAAATTGTTGAAAAGTTACAAGTAACGCACCCTGCTGATTTTGTTTTTGCACCCAAAGGGATTTTACTTGTTTTGGAAAATCCAAAAACAGGTGAGATTATTGAGCCCCAAGGCCTCATGGCGGAATCGGCAAAAGCAGCTCTTTCTATACCAGCAAACGCCAGTGAGGGGGATGGAAAACCACCTATTTCCCTAACAGAAGCTATTACTAAGGCAAATGCGCCACCGACCCCAGTTGTTAAAAAATCTTTAATTCCCGAAAAAGAAAAATCCATCCTTCAAGAAATAGTTGAGTCTTTTTCAGATACGCTCACGGGTGAAAAGCTTGAAGTGCATATCGGTCCAGAAGGATCGGAAAACATACACGAAGAAATAAAACCACAACAAACCAAAAAAGACGATTACGAAATCGAAGATCTAGAGTTTGATGATTCGGAATCAGATCAATCCTCATCCAATGAACTTTCCGAGGATTTTTCACAAGATATCGATGTAGACTTTGACGATGGAGAAAGTGCACCAGAAGTGGACCCAAATAGGGAACGTCTTTTGTCCTATTCGATTAAAGAATATATGGAACTCCTCCAACAAATAACGAATTTCCAAACGAAGTCAGACCAAGTGGGATACCAAAACTGGTTAAGAGACCAGCCCGATTTTGAAAAATCAGTCGTTTCAATCCGCACGCAACTTATAAAAGAACAGAAGGGCGAACCAGTAAATTGGAGTTTGGTTTTTTCGAGTATAACTTCTAAGGCAGATATCAGTGAATCTGTATTAGGTGATTTACAAAAAAAATTAAAAAATTATCAAATCGTGAAGATGACTCTCGATCGTACGATTCAGGAATTAAAAAAGGGAAGCCCCGAGTTTATACAACTTGTTAGGATGGCTTGGCCCCATATTCAAAAGGCTTTTTTTGAAGTTCCGAATTATAGTCTAGTTCAAACGCAATTAAAAGGAATATTGTCCAAAGTCGCCAATGAAGATCATCGCAAAGAGTTTACAAGGATATTTACGATGGCTCTGAATTTCATACAAACTAAGTTTATTCTTTAATATGAAAAGAAGGAGTTTGGCAATTTGTATTGTCATTATACCTCTTTTTCTAAACCAAACTACCATCGTAGATCCACTTCTCCAAAAGCCTTGGATTCCCGATTCGGAAGAAGAAGAAAAAACGAGTTTTTATCGTTACCTATCACTCTCTAAGGAAAAAATTGAATCTAAAAAATTAAAAGATGCTTTTGGAAGGAATTATCTATTCTCTCCATCAGGTGGTGTTCGCTTTTTGTTAGATGATGAGTATCGAAAGGAATTTCCTTTACTATCCCAAGCAGATATCGCAACCAAGGAACTTAAGGCATTATACGAAAATCGAAAAGAAAAAGAAGCGATCTTTTTAGGTAAAGGGATTCAACTTTGCCACAGAATCAAGATGGCAAAAGAGCCTGGATTTTATCCAAGTTGGTTGGTTGAAACGAATCAAATAACAAACAAGGCAACCAACGAATGGTCGGATCAGATTATTCCGCTCGATTTGGTAAGTGACCCTTATGGGTGTTATGTTGGAGATGAAACAAATATAGGAGATTTGGTCTTAGAATCCGAAAGTTTTAGATATCAGGTTAAAATACCAAATGTACTTCGATTTGAAGGATTGTTTGGAAATCGAATCGGAGTGTATGGCGAAACCAGGGATTCGAATTATCGAATTGTTCGGTTTGTAGAATTTTTAAAAGATAAATTACCCGAAGGGATGGACGATTTTTCTGAGGCGTATCTACTGATGGAAGGTGGAAAAACCAAACGCCGATCTCAAAAAATAATTTTGTCGATTGGGACCAGTTTTGATCAAAAGGTTCAACTTCGTACCACCCAAAATTATTTTTATTTTTGGGATGAT
>JALOTI010000477.1 GCA_025457985.1 Leptospira sp. | reverse complement strand
TTTTTTTAAAGAAAAATTGTATCCAAAATAAATTTACTCTTGTACCAAATCAGGTAGTTTTGTAAATAATGTTAAACCGTTAAATGGTTCAGAGGAAAATCAAAGTATGGCAACAACACCTACACCAATGAAGAAATCCGAAATGCTCGGCGAATTAGCTGAAGCAACAGGTATGACAAAGAAGAATGTATCTGCATTTTTGGATTCTTTTGTTGAATTGGCATATAAGGAAACAAAGAAAAACGGAGCATTCGTAATTCCAGGACTTGGAAAGTTAGTGAAACGAAATCGTCCAAAGAGAAAAGGAAGAAACCCAGCAACTGGTGAGACAATCCAAATTCCTGCGAAGACAGTTGTTAAATTCACACTCTCTAAAACTTGCAAAGACGCAATCGTTCCACCTAAAAAGTAATCCTGTAACCCAGGTGTTCTCACCTGGGTATTTTACTCATGGAAAAGAAGTCCTTTCCCTTTGATCCTTTCGTGGACTCCTTGCTTGGCGAAAAGATACTTGCAGTTTGGCAGTTGGATCACCATTCCAAAGAGACGATTGAGGCAAACATGCTCCAAGCAATCAATCTTTCAAAAGATAAGATTTGTTTTACGAGTAATGCCGACAAACAGGTGCTCATGGTATCATACCCAAAAGAAATCCGAGAGAAAATAAACGCAAAAGATTACGATTCGATCATTACGAAGATTTTTCAAATTGCAAAAGGCACCGAAGACAAAGCACCTGCACTCGATATTGCATTGGAGCTTTTAGAATGGTTGTTAACTGGTTTTGATCTGGAAAACGTAGTAGAACAAACGCTCTCTAAAATCTTTGGAGTTTCATTCGGAATTCCCTTTCTCGAAAGGGTTCGTGCAGAATATATCAAAGAACTTAGAGGATAAGATTTTTTATTTTCTTGTCAAAAATTGAACCAAGTTCAAATTTGAGTCAATATAACCTTGGACTCAAAAATGACAACTCGAAATATTTACAAATGGGGCTCTCCAGAAATTTCAGAAGCACTTCCTTCGCATACACTTAGTTTTTTAAACTCACAATTTCAAGTATCGTCAGAGTTTAAAAAAACCCTACCAAAAGGTGAACAAACTTTAAACTCATTAAAAAAAGCATCATTAACAAATGCTGTTCTTACTAACATACGTAAGATAGTTGGTAAGGAAAAAGTATTGTTAGATGACGAGAGTCGAGCAAAACATTCAATTGGTAAGTTTTATACAGAAATATTAAATGCTCGTTATGGAAAGGTAGATAATACAGTTGATGTTGTTGTCAAACCGGGATCTCAGAAAGAAGTCGAAGAAATAATAAAATTAGCAAACTCCTCAAAAATTCCAGTTATACCTTTTGGTGCCGGTTCCAGTGTAACAAAGGCACTTCAGGCACCTAAGGGAGGTATTTCGCTAGATTTATCTCGAATGAATAAGGTATTGGATCTAAACTCAGTCGATTGTACTGTTACAGTCGAAGCTGGTATTTTGGGTCCAGATTTAGAAAGTTTTTTAAATGAACGAGGATTTACCTGCGGGCATTTCCCTCAGTCCTTTGAGTTTTCCACCGCCGGTGGTTGGGTTGCTGCAAAAGGGGCAGGGCAAGCATCTACTGGTTATGGAAAGATAGAAGATATTTTGCTTTCATTAACTGCTGTTACACCAAATGGAGTTTTTGAATCGAAAGCCTATCCTGCCGCATCGATTGGACCTGATCTTTATCGGGTTTTTCTCGGTTCAGAAGGAATATTTGGTGTTATAACAAAACTGACATTAAAAGTAAGAAAATACCAAAAAGAAAATTCTGCAAAGGGTTCATTTATTTTTAAAAACTTTGAGGCAGCCGTTTTAACGATGCGTGAAGTTATGCAAGGTGGTTTTGGTAAACCTCACTTCTTTCGAATTCAAGATCCTGAGGAAACAGATATTTCCTTTCGTATGAGTGGCCTAGCAGGTGGAAAAGAAGATTATTTTCTCAGATGGATTGGCTATAAACCAAACGAACGTTCACTGATGCATATTATAGTCGATGGTGACCCTCAATATTCAAAGTTTGTTCTTAAGAAAATTAAAAAAATTGCAAAACGAAATGGAGGATTTTCTACGGGAGAGTCGCCAGTAAATAAATGGCTTCACCAAAGGTATTCAAGTGCATATCTGAGAGATTATCTAATGGATGAGGGTGTAAGGATTGATACATTAGAAACCGCAGTTACTTGGCATGAACTTCATAAACTTTGGGACAACACAAGAAAATATATCAAAAGTTTTGAGAAAACTTCTTGTATGGTTCATATTTCCCATGCTTATGAAACAGGAGCTAATCTTTATTTCATTTTTTTGAGTCCCATGAAAGAATTTGCTATAGAATCCAAAGAATTTGAATCTTTTCATAAAGGATTGATTGATACTATTCATAAGAACGGTGGTTCGCTTTCTCATCATCATGGAATTGGTAGAATGTTATCACCTTGGATGGAATCTGAAGTGGGTAAAGAAGGATTACGAATTCTTATTTCCTTAAAAAAAATCTTCGATCCCAAAGGAATCATGAATCCAAGCGGAATGTTGGGTATTAAATAATGGGAGTTTCCGAACGTAAAAA
>JALOTI010000476.1 GCA_025457985.1 Leptospira sp. | reverse complement strand
GAAAAGTAATAATGTATATTCGCATTCAACTTGTGTTCACAAGTTGAATGTCCGCCGTCCGATTTTGAGTCTGATCAGCTGTCGGACTGTCCGCCAGTGTAAATGAGGTTTTATCACGCAGTCGCATTTCTTCCTTGACTTCATCACGAGCTCAATCTATAGCATGGGAAGCTAGACGAACTTGGAAACTGTTTTAGAACGTGCTATCGACCGAATCTACCAAAAACTATAAATTCAAATTCGGGAATCTGAACTGCTTACTGAGAACCATACATATATTCTCGTAGTATGGACATTTCTGCTTGGGTTTTAGTAAGTTTCGTTTTAATGGCATCACCAATAGAAATCAGACCAACTATATTGTCTCCGTCTAGAACCGGCATATGACGGAACTTTTTGCTTACCATCGTATTCAGAATATTATCAATATCATCAGAAGGACTCGCAACTGTTAGTTGAGAGGTCATTACAGACTTTAACAAGACATTCCCAACATTAGCATGTTCTTTAGCAACAACCCGCATCAAATCTCTTTCTGTGAAGATTCCCGATAATTTCCCGTTGTTTGTAACGATGATGGAGCCTACCTTTGCATCAACCATCAGCTGTGTGGCTTCTAAAACAGACTTTCCTTCGTCGATGGAAAGTAATGTTACAGGTTTGTCTTTGAGAATATCTTTTACGAGCATAGCACTCTAAATGGAAATCTATCTCTCAGAGATAGCAAGAAATTTTTGGTGCTGAATCTTAGGGAAACGGGAATTTGGAGCGTATCGGGATCGAACCGATGACCTTCTGAATGCAAATCAGATGCTCTCCCAGCTGAGCTAACGCCCCGTTTTTGCTAATGGGCCTGACAAGACTTGAACTTGTGACCCCTCGCTTATCAAGCGAGTGCTCTAACCAACTGAGCTACAGGCCCGGGATACGAACAGTATTTTTCGGTAGGGGTCTCTGGGCAATCTTTTTTCCGAAAATAATCCCAAAAGCGTAGGGAATTATGCCTCGGAGATTAGTTCCAAAATCAAATCATCTAACGAAAGTAATGCTTCTTTTTTCCATTGGAAAACAGAATTTTGTATTGTGCAAAGTCCTCGTTTTTCCCATTCCTTTATTCTTTTTAGATACTCTGCTTGGTACTTTGGACTTAGGTATGTTTCTATAAATTCCTTGTATAAAAATGGGGAAAACAAACGAAATAGAGTTAGGGCGAGTTCGGAATTTGGGTCCGCGTTTTCCCATTTTACCTTTGTTGGTTCGCGAAGATAGAGATTTGTGTTTCTCGGATTTCCATACCTCTTTCCATCTAAAAATCCATGAGCTCCAGGACCTACTCCGAGATAAGGTTCATAGGTCCAATACTTAAGATTGTGTTGCGATTCTAATCCTGGTTTAGAGTAATTGGACACTTCGTACCATTCATAACCATAAGAAGCTAAGAAACTGGGAAGTTCGGATAAAATTTTTATTTGTTCCTCTTCCTTGGGTGGTGCTTTTTTCGAATCTTTTACATTTCGAGAATACTGGGTACCTTTTTCAAGAGTAAGAGAATACAAACTCAAATGCGGAAGATTGATTGATAAAAAAGTATTCAAATCTAAATAAAAATCTTCTAAAGAGACACCAGGAATTCCATACATCAAATCGATGCCAACTCGTGGAATAGGTGAGTTGGATAGGACCTCAGGAAGTGATTTGTATTTTTCTTTGTCATAGTGACGACCTAAAAAGTTTAAACCATTTTCTTTAGTCGTTTGAACGCCAATATTCACTCGATTAATTCCAATAGATGCATAGTCTAACAAAAGATTTCGATCCAAATCTTCTGGGTTCACTTCTATAGATATTTCTATCTCTGACTCTAATTGGAATTCTTTCCGGATTGTCCCAAGAATTCTTTCAATAGATTGGACACTTGCTTTGGAAGGTGTTCCTCCACCGAAAAAAATAGTATCACATGTTTTATGCTTTAGATCAGTAAAGAGCTGTTTTTTATCCAAGATTTCTTTTATGAAAGCATCGAATAAGTCATGTTCATTTTTTGCTGGATCCTTTCCAATTCCCTCGGAATAGAAGTCGCAGTAGTCACATTTTTGAAAACAATAAGGATAGTGGACATAGATTCCAAAATGATTGTTTCGGACTTGCCAGGGCGGAAGATTCCTTTGTTTATTGGTAACCATGTTCTTACTTCTGTTCCTTCTACTTCCTAGTTTGGGTTTGCACTCACAAACACTTTTAAAGGAAAATACAAGTTTGGAATGGAATTCTTGGAAATTCGTATTTCCGAAACCAATTGTTTATAAGGAAGAGGGTGGTCAAAATCCAAAACTGACTATCTACCCTGCCAAAGAAGATGATTTTTTTGTAGTGGTTCGTGTTCTTCCCTTCCCTTTGGGATCCATTGATGAATCAAAATGGGAAAAGATGGTTTTTACAAGACCGAAAGATTTTCAAAAACAGGAGGTCATGCTCCAGAATACAACCTTTGTAGTCTTTGAGGCAGACCAAATCCGCAATCAAAACCTTTTACACAACCAGGTTTGGATTTCCAAAGAAAAAGATGCTCGGATTTGGGTTTGGGTCCAATGGAAAAAATCAAATGCCGAACT
>JALOTI010000475.1 GCA_025457985.1 Leptospira sp. | reverse complement strand
GTTCCGTGCCTCATGTCATTTTTAAATGCGCCTGAGTAAATGTCACCGTTATCATAAACGTATTTACCGATGCCATTCACACAATCTCCCTCAATACATCCCGTTTTTTTTGACTTGGTATCTTTATCATCCTTTCCATCAACTCCAGAAAGAGACCTAGATTTGCTAGTGTCTGCACCGCTAGTTTGGTCATTACTTCCATCGTTTTTTTTGGGGCTGGATGAGCAGGCGATAGCGAAAGAGAGTGAAATGGCACAAATAGATATTCGTTTAAAATTCATAGAGACCTCGGATCCATTATTAGTCCAACAGATGTATAGAAAGAATCAATTCAAAAAGTAGTCTTGAATTCCTTTAAATAAATCGTTTTTTTGCCCAGAATCAGAATCTTCTGTGCTAACTTTCGTATCCAAATTTTTGTAAATTTCCCTCGACCAAAGGGATTTTGTTTTTGGTAGTGATTCTAAAAATCTAGTTTTTGGTGTTGGTTTTCTATGTTCCGAAAGCATCGGAGTTAACAAGTATAGATTTTTTTTTGCCCTTGTAATTGCTACATAAAACAATCGTCTCTCTTCTTCTAATTCTTCTCTTGTTTGAATCTTACCGTACGGAATGCTCCCTTCGGAACATTGTAGAATGAATACTACCTTCCACTCCAATCCTTTTGCTGAATGGATTGTCGATAGAACGATAGCCTCTTCAGTATCCTTCGAAGAATCGGTAGGTTGGATCGGATCTAAGGTGAGGTCTGCTATCTTACCAGAAAGACTGGATTCATCATCAAACAAAAGTTTTAAGGATTGAAAATCGGATTTTCTTTTTTCAAAATCATCATATTCTTCCATAAAGATCGGTTCATAGTAGTTCATGGCAACTTCATAAGCATAAGCTGCACTTGGATTTTTTTTTGCCTCCATAAGAACCTGAAAAAGAGAGACCAATTGGGATTTAATTTCGTCTGGTAAAAAAGGATAATCTCTGTAAATATTTTCAAAAGAATCGATTTGAAATTCGTTTTTTTCTAATGTAACCAAAATTCGATCTAAATGTTTTTTGCCTACCTGTTTCAATTTTGATAGAACCCGGGTCCAGGAAAGAATGTCCTTTTGGTTTACCATAAGCTTTAGGTAAGCTAATATGTCTTTAATATGGGCGGACTCCAAAAACTTTTTTCCTCCATACTTAATAAAAGGTATTCCTTTCGCTTGTAATTGGAGTTCTAAAAAATTAGATTGATATCCTGCTCTGAATAAAACCGCAATTTCCGAAAGCTGTGTATCGGTTTCCAAAAATTCTAAAATTTTTTCACTTACAAAAAATGCTTCCTCTTCTACAGATTCTAACTCAACCAGAGTGGGTTTGGTGATAGTGTCCGATGTAATATGCGAGAATAATCTTTTTTTGGTATTCTCTAAAGAACCTTCCAAAACTTCATTCGCAAGATCTAATATACCTTGGTTACTCCTATAGTTTTTTATGAGAGTGATTTGATTCGTTTTAGGAAATATTTTAGGAAAATCCAATATATTTCTAACAGAAGATCCTCTAAATCCGTAAATACATTGGGCATCATCTCCAACTATGAGAATTCTTTCATGGATACTCGCTAATAAACAAGCAATATGAGCTTGTATACGATTGGTATCTTGATACTCGTCCACCAATATATACTTATACGTATTTGAGATCGATATACGTAAATGTTCCTCTTCCATTAGGATCATTCTAGTATAGTCTAAAAGATCATCAAAATCCAAACGATTGTATTTTCTTTTTAGTTCATTGTATTCTTCTCTAATTGTTTGGATATTCGAGATTACTGAATTGAAAATAGGATAATCTTTTAAAATTAATTTTTCTAAAGAGAGTTGGCGGTTGAATGCGGATGAAAAAATTTCTGCGAGTGTGATATTTTTGGGCAACCTTTTTTTCGTAAGTTCCTCACCCAGTTTTGATTTGGCTAAGCCTATCATCGAGTTTTTGTCTTCTTCGTCTAAGATCAGAAAGTTGGGGTCAATTCCTTTGAACATTCCATACTTTTTTAAAAACCCGTAGCAAAAGGAATGGAATGTGCCACCTTGAATTTTTCCTGAATGAATCGAAACATGGTTCGTAACCCTTGAAATCATTTCTTTCGCGGCTCTTCTTGAGAATGTTAAGAGCAGTATTTCGTCAGGCGAATAACCTTCTTCTAATAAAGACACAAGTTTGTGGACGAGTGTTTTTGTTTTGCCAGTTCCCGCCCCAGCAATGACTCGTATGGGGGGTGATTGGCAGTTTATCACTTCCTTTTGTTCCGGATTTAATGAATCATGAAATGACACAATCTAACGATTTCCAGAGGGTTTCTCTTGACAAACTCTAAAAATTTAGTTTTTCTGGAATGCGCCCTGACAAATCAAATGGATACAATCACGGAAAATGCCTTAAAAAATATATTGGTTGTTGAAGATGAGCGGATTATTGCCATTAATATCTGCTCCACACTCAAACAGTATGGATATAAGGCGCGTTACGTTTCCGAACCAAAAGAGGCGATCGAAACCATCTTAAGTGAACCTATTGATCTGATATTAATGGATATTATGCTAAACGGTGAGATGGATGGCATTGACAT
>JALOTI010000474.1 GCA_025457985.1 Leptospira sp. | reverse complement strand
CAAGGGCTTGTCACAGTCGGCGCAGCACAGGCAGCAGGTGGAGTGGTCATCTGGATTCGGGTGGGATAGAGTGCTGGATCCCTCACACCAAAAAGAGAACCGGATCGGTAGCCTCCATACAGTGAAACTCCATTGCCAACAAGAATGATTTCGTTAGGTCCGGCTCCATTGGATTCATAGGTCCCTTCTTCAACCAGAATCGCACAGTCAGCAGTTGGACATGCTCCCATATTATTGAATGCCGCGGAAATATTTTGTAAAGGTAAGGAGGGATCGGTCCCTGGGTTAGCATCGTTTCCAGACGCGCTCACATAAAGAATACTACTCGGAATGTTGTAGAGTAAGGTTGTCGTTGTAGATAGTGGATATCCACCTGCAGTAGTTGTACAATTTAAAGTTAATGTGCGAAATCCCGTAAGCCAGGATGACGATGTCCCCGAGTCTGGAGATACAACTAAGGTATCATTCGGGAAATTTGTACTCGTTACGGCAAATTCAGGAAGTCCTGTCGGCGTTCCTCCAAATGTTCCCGTTGAGCCCAAACAACTATTAACATCCACAGGAGAAGTAAAGACCAGCAAAAGACTTTGATCTGCCCTGAGAATAGAACCAGTCTTAGGTGTGCTATCCGCAAGAATCAAAGTAAAACAATTGTAGCGGACTGTAACACCGGAAGCCGCTATGATTCCAGTATCTGGGTTTGGCCCCGTGGAATCATAAACACAGGAATGGGATGCGGGAGTTTGGGTGATTCGTAAACTATAACGATCGCCAGTTGGTATATTGGTGGGAAAGGTATACGTTCCATTCGCATTGATGTTTAGAATTTCATTTGCGTTGTTTTGGATTCGAAATGCTCCTGCAGTTGGAGAGAGTCCAACAACCTGTACATTAATTGGATATGCGAGAGTTGTACAATTGATTGTTATATTGGTGACCGCTGCGGCAGTGAAAGTTCCCGACCCATTCGTAATAGAACAACTTTGTAATGGGTTATTGGGTGCAGTTTGTACGGCAATATTATAAGTAGAACCTTCCGTATAGGTGGTTGTAAAAGAAAAAGATCCAGATCCACTGATGTTTACTGTGGATCCATCGATTGTATTTTCCAATACGAGATCCGTACTTGCGGCATCTTTTCCGGCAACGGTTCCAGAGAGTGCATACCGTTCCGAGTCACAATTGATTAGGATGGATTCCACATCGCTCGAGCCGACAGTTCCCGTTCCACCAGTTACTATGCAGATTTGGTTTGGAGAAGTGGGCTGGGTTTGAACGGTTACGGTAAATTCGCTCCCAGAAGTAAGAGTGTTAGAAAAACTGATCTTTCCATTCTCTCCGACACCCAATGTTTCCAAAGTACCGTTCAATTGTATGACTAGACCACTGCCAACTAGTCCTGAAACTGTGGGTCTAATTTTGTAGTTTCCTGAGCTACCAAACCTCAATAGGGCGCTAATTGCTTCTAGAGCACTCCTTCCCAAGGTTGGGATACAAGCCTCAAAACAGGAAAGAGTAAAAAATAAAATGGCGAGAATTTTAAAAATATGCCTTTTCATAACTCTACTCGGTACAACAACCTTTCTCTATTTTTTTCCCATAAAACTAGCCATTTGCATCCAATTTTCAAATCAAAACTGCTGATTTTAAACCATTTCCGCTACCTGCATGATCCAGGATGTGTAATAGTTTGCCAAGGAACGTAAGAGAAATAGATCCGAATCAAAAACATTCGCTTTCGATACCTCTTGGATTTTTATCGTTTGGACCGCGTGTGCATACTTCGAACGAAATTGTAAAAGTGGAGTATCTTTTGGAATATAGATCTCAATGCGGGTTGTCATGTCATCGTCAAAACCGTATTCTTTTTTCCATTCAGAAAGTAAGGTATCGCATTTGTATTTTTTTGCGAGGAGTTGTTGTGCGATAATATTACGGAACATAAGTTCAATAGCGGTAATCGTTGTATCTTTATATGTAAGGGCGAGCTCATCCACTAGAAGATCTTTTTTTAACATGGCATCTTTCAAATTACCGAGCCCCAAGATTTTTTGGTTCAGAGTATTGTAGATGCGAAAACTTTGTAACATCGATTCCCTTTCTTGGGCCGGTAAATCTCCTTCAAGAGTCACAGATGTTTCCTTTGAATCTTGCGACTTACCCACACTTAACAAATCGATAGTTTGGAAAAGGATCTCCAATGAAAATTGATTGCGTCTATCTTTTTTATATACAACTTCTTTTTTAAATCCGTTGGCGACCCTATTATAGAAATCTTGAATATTCAAAATTCTATATCTACCTGAGGAAGTGAGGATTTTTGAAATTGAAACTTCTACAGATTTTTGAGAGTTCCAATCGATTTCGTTTGCTTGGGCAACGTAATTTTTTAGGAATGTATCCTTAAGAACTTGGGCGGTACCTTCCTTCATTTCTGGCTGTCGTTGTAAGGTCCTGTAACAAAGGAGAGCATCCTTCTTCAATTGGTTCTCTTTTGTGAACTCTAATTCTTTTTTTTTCGCTAGTGTTTTTTCGCGTTCTGATTGTTCGATTTCCATTTGGATTCAATCTCAGTCGATTGCCTCTTAATTGAATAGTGTACAGCATTCAATAAAATTAT
>JALOTI010000473.1 GCA_025457985.1 Leptospira sp. | reverse complement strand
TCAGTTTGCATCATCATTTGGTAAAGCTTTGACATGAGCTTCGGATCACTTGGAAACAAGGGATCAGAGAATGTATGAATCCTTTCCAAATATTGAATGATAGCCTGCGATTCTGAGAGTACAAATTCACCATCGATAAGAACGGGAACCTTTCCATAGGGATTTATTGCTAAGAATGGCCTCTTCCTGTTTTCCAATTTTTCAAGAGCGATAACTTTGTTTTCGAATGGTAAATTGCGATAGGCAAAGTAAATTAAAACTCTTTGGGAATAGGTTGAGTTGGGATGGCTGTACAAGTGAAACATACGGTCTACCCTAAGATCTAACCATTTGGATGTCTACGAAATTATTTTTACCTGAGAGTTAAAGATTTGAATAGGTAATCTCTTATTTTTTCTTTTAGATCCTGATTTACTCAAACGTATGGAAACCAAAAAATTCCCTCGGACTTTAATTTTTCGATCGCATAACGATCAGTCATCCCCGCGATATAATCACAGACTACTCTAGCTCTGCCTTCTTTTTCTTCACGTATCAAATAAGAGTCGGGTATTTTTTCGGGATGTGATTCAAAGTGTTTAAAAAGTAGATGAATGGTCTCTTTTCCATGTTCACTCATCCTTACAACTTGGGGATGTCTATAAAGCGCCTCAAATAGAAAAGATTTCACTTCTCTAAACTCTTCTGAGAATTCTTCGCTAAAACCTACAAGTCGGAGTTGATTTTTATATGCTAAACTTACATCGGCTCTGGATCGAATTCTATTCGTAGAAATTCTTTTGTCTGTTTCATCGATAAATTCAGATACTACGGTATTCAAAAAAATTCTACTCAAAAGACGAATGATAGACTCTTGGTTTTCAAGATTACCCGATTTATGATACTGATCCTTCAAACGTTTCCAAATTTTTAAATTTTGAATTTCATCTAATTTTAAAAATCCACTTTCTAGCCCATCTTCCAAATCGTGTGCAGAATACGTAATCTCATCTGAAAAATCTACAATCATTGCCTCTAGACTTGGACCTTCTTCTTTTCGAATTCCATGAAGTTCGGAATGGTCGTAATCACCTCCGTGTTTCATGATGCCGAGAAGAGTTTCCCCACACAGGTTTAAGCCCGGAAAATTGGGATACTTTCGCTCCAAAATCCTGACCACACGTAGGGATTGTTTGTTATGTTCAAAACCCCCACGACCTCGCATAAGATCTGCTAATGCTTCTTGCCCGGCATGACCAAAAGGTGAATGCCCTAAGTCATGGGCCAAGGCTATACATTCACTCAAATCTTCATTCAATCCAAGCACTTTGGAAATGGTTCGAGAGATCCCTGCTACTTCTAGAGTGTGAGTCAATCGGTTTCGAAAATGGTCTCCTTCCGAATAGATAAAGACCTGGGTTTTGTATTCCAAACGTTTGAAGGCATGGGAGTGAACGATTCGATCTTTATCACGCTGGAAGGGAAGCCGGTATGGGTGCTCTTCTTCCGGAAATTCTCGATTCCCCGGATTTTTGCTAAATACCGCGTAGGGGCTCAGGATTTTTTCTTCTTCCTGTAATAAGTCCTGGGTGGCTTTCCTCATAAATCTCTTTCCTTCCTACACGAAACCTTAAAATCAGTATAAATTACCGCATGGACTTTTTACAAACACTCGTTTCAATTTTTATGGAATACGGATATTTTGCCGTATTTGGGATTCTTATCCTTTGTGGTTTTGGTCTGCCCGTTCCCGAAGATATTTCCCTCACCGCAGGAGGTGTGATTTCCGGACTCGGGTATACCAATGTCCATATCATGTTTGCCGTCGGTATGGCGGGAGTTCTCATCGGCGATTCTTTTGTTTTTTGGCTTGGCAGCCATTACGGCGAAAAAGCTCTCACCCTTCCCATTTTAAAAAAAGTCCTCCACCCAGAACGTTTCGGCAAGGTTCAGGAGCAATTTAAAAAGTATGGCAGATGGGTCGTTTTTTTTGGAAGATTTATGCCAGGACTTCGGATGCCGATCTTTTTTACAGCAGGTACATCCAAACAAGTTGGCTTTCTTAGATTTTTTCTAACCGATGGTTTTGCGGCACTCATTTCCGTCCCAATCTGGGTGTATTTGGGCTATTTTGGAGCACATAACTTTGATCAATTGATGGGTTGGGTACGAAATGGACAAACCATCATTTTAGTTTTGGTAGGAATTGCAGTTTTATTTTTTGCCTTTTTATGGTGGAAAAAACAAAGAAAAGACAAAAAGGAAGGCGAATGAGAGGACTATTTCTTTTCACCTTTGTATCCTTTGTTTTTTATTCCTGCACGAACTACTCTACGACTCCTTCCGTTCAGGCACCACCTACTCTGGTCAGCATTGAAAATAAGGGAAATTCCAATTTCATCATAAAAGTCCGTGCACAAAACCCAGAACTCATCTTCCAAGGCTACCGACTCCACACCGGTGTCACCGAACAGGAGTCACGAAATCCGATTGATGTTAATATTGGAACAGACTGTGTTATTGCAACCTCGGCGGTTGTCCAACCTGCCGAATATTTATTTGAAGTAGATCCTAGCGATTCTGCCAACACCGCCGGTGTGGTTTGCAGGTTCCGCACAACTCTCACTCCTGGCCAATTTCTTACCATTCGG
>JALOTI010000472.1 GCA_025457985.1 Leptospira sp. | reverse complement strand
AACTCGATCTAGGGAAGTTCGCAGTTACAACCAAGTGCCAGATGGACAGGATTGTTCAACCGTTCGTACGGACCGTGGTGACGGCACATATTCAGAAAGTGAAAGTTGTACGACTCGATACAGAGACGAACCTGTGTACGATAGCAAATGCTACTATAAAATTGATAAATGGGCGTTTGATCGAAATGCAGAAGCAAAAGGAATAGGTCTTGAGGTGTCACCCTATTGGCCCGTTCCTGACTACAGAGAATGTGTATCTACCGCTTTAGGTTGCGAAAGATTAGGAAACAGAAGTGAAAAATACCTAGTTCATTTTGAAGAATCGGAAGGTAAGACGAAAGGAGAAAAACACGATTGTGAATTTGATGAAACCAAATGGAAGTCATACCAGCCAACAGTGCTTTACAAAGTCGAAAAGAGTGTCATATTTAATTTCATTGTTTGCGATTCGATTCAATTAAATGACTTAAATTCAAAACAAAATTAGGAGTAACTTATGGATTCAAATTGGCTTCAATCAACTTTAGATAGATTTCGCAACGAAGAAGGACCTGTTCGTAAGTTTTTGAAAGAAGTTAGTATTTTTGCAGATGCCTTTTCAAATCAAGAATTTGAAAAAACGGATCAACTGGTTCGCCAAGAAATTGGGAACGTACTTTCCTCCTTTAAAGAACATTTCAATAAATTAGAATCAAATTTTGTTCAGAAAGCCCAAATCCAAAATATTGGCAAAACGAATTTGGCAACAAATCTATTAGATAAGATTATCAACAAAGTAAACTCAAGTGGGTACGGACTGAACGGTCTTGGAACAGGATTTAAAGCCACAAAAGAAGAACTAGAATCCGTTCTTAAACATGATTTCGATATTCTTTCAAAATTGGGAGAGATTCAAAAAACATTGGAGGAACAATTACCAAATAAGTTTAGTGAAAATCCTGATGGAGCGATTGAATATATCAATTCGATTTTCAAAGAATTTGAGAAACAATTTGAAGAAAGAAATTCAGTATTCTCAAAATCCAAACCGCAAAATACAAATTCATAAAGAAGGAACTAAAAATGGCATTAATAGATAGAATCAAATTCGAAGGAAAACCAAACGAGATTGTTTGGAAATATCCATCTGACGAGATCAGTACGGCTGGGCAATTAGTGGTAGATGAAAATTTAGAAGCCATCTTCTTCAAAGAAGGAAGAGCTCTAGACAGTTTCGGCCCTGGAACTCATACTTTAAAGACAGGAAATATTCCTCTTCTGGAAGCTCTTGTAAATTTACCTTTCGGTGGGAAAACTCCCTTCACTGCTGAAGTTTACTATGTAAATAAATCAATTTTTGCATTAAAGTGGGGAACAAATACACCTATTCCACTGGAGGATCCAAAATATAAAATTGTCCTAAATATACGCGCGTTTGGTGACTATAAATTTCGCGTAAAAGACGCAAAATCCTTTTTGCTAAATGTCGTTAAAGCAGGGAATCGAACAACAAATGAATCTATCGATGAGTTTTTAAAGCCAAATATCATTCGTGGGATCGGCGATTTTCTATCTGAGGTTATTTTAAATAACAACACTTCCGTAGTGGAAATTAATAAATTTAGAGATGAGAGTTCCACGGCAGGACGAGTCAAACTCACTCCAGAATTTGAAAAATACGGATTAGACCTAACAGAGTTTAATGTTGAATCTGTCAATTTTGATCAAAACGATACAAACTATCAAAGAATTCAAAAGATCATCGCGGATAAATTTGAAATCGATATGTTAGGTGATAAATACCAACAAAAAAAGATGTTCGATATCGGACAGGCTGCAGCAGAAAACCAAGGCCAGGGTGGTGGTGCAATGGGTGCAGGTATGGGCATGGGTATGGGTATGAATATGGCCCAAATGATGGGTGGGATGATGAACCAAGGAAACAACCCAGGACAACCGCAAAACCAAACCAATGCGGATCCGAACGATCCTGCAGTGCGAATTGGGAAACTTAAAGGGCTTTTGGATAAAGGTTTGATCACACCAGAAGAATTTGAAACGAAAAAAAAGGAAATCCTATCTTCGATGTAAGACAAAAACGAAGAGAATAGACTTATGGGACTAAGGGAGTTTTCGGAAATATATTTGAATTGGTAAAATAGGATCTTTTAAGTAACAAAGATCCATTTGACTAAAACTCCAAGTATCGTACAAATTCCTAGAATTTCCAATAGCTTTCGTTTCAGCACAAACTGTAAAATAAAAGCTACCATCACAATTCCAAGAGTATACAAATCTAAAGACTTTAATACTGGATAATCAAAATTAAAACCATACCGTACGAATTGTTCGTTTTCTAGAAAAATAGCTTTTAAAACAAACCATACTGAAAGATTAAAGATGACACCGACGACGGATGCTGTGATGGCTGAAAGAGCAAAAGATAATATTTTCACGGAACGGATGTATTCCACATAAGGTGCGAAGGTAAAAATCCATAAAAAACATGGTGCAAAGGTCATCCATGTAGAAAGTATGGAGCCTAAAAGAGCTGCAGTGTAAGGACTTAAATTCTCAGGGACTCGATATGCTCCCATAAATCCTACAAACTGCACAGTTTGGATGAGTGGGCCTGGAGTTGTTTCTGCCATGGCTAG
>JALOTI010000471.1 GCA_025457985.1 Leptospira sp. | reverse complement strand
TCACTTACGTGGATGTAATCCCGTATGCAGGTTCCATCCGGTGTGTCATAGTCTGTCCCAAATATTTCAAATTTTGCACGTAATCCAGAAGCAACTTCCATAATTATTGGCAAAAGGTTGGCAGGAGTTTTTTCGATACCCCTGATTCTACCTTTCGGGTCATAACCTGCAGCATTGAAGTATCTGAGTCTTGCCGACTTAAGACCCTTTAAAGTATCGAACCATTTCAGATTTTCTTCGATGGCAAGTTTTGTGTATCCATAATAATTTTCTGGATTTACGGGATGGTTTTCATCAATAGGAAGGTATTTGGGAGCACCATAAACTGCAGCAGAAGAAGAGAAAACAAAGTATTTGCAATCGTGTTTGATCATTGCATCTAACAATGTAAAGGTTCCGTTAAGATTATTAATGGTATACTTGAGTGGGTCTGTCATGGATTCACCTGCTGCCTTCCAAGCGGCAAAGTGAAATACGGCATCAATCTTTTTGGAAAATACTTTTTCTAAAACAAGAGGATCTTGGATTCTACCTTTGATAAATTCATTTCCTGGAAATAAATTTGCCTCATTCCCTTTTTCCATGTCATCCACAATTAGGATTTCATGGCCAAGTTCCATAAGCTCCAAGACAATGTGACTACCAATATAACCGGCGCCACCTGTGACTAGAACTCTCATTCTTCGTCACTTCCTCCAATAGCGCGGTGGTCCGTTACGCCACGTTTGCTATTTTTAAAAAAGTCCATAATGAATCGAACCTCGGGAATGATATTCTGTTCTTTTTCAAGTTCAGCTAATGCCTGCGAGGTGTTAAGACCACTATGATAAATTATTTTGTATGCTTTTTTAATCGCAGAGCGTACATCACCGTTGAAGCCATTTCTTTTGAGACCAACAGAGTTTAGTCCGATCACGGAAGCAGGATTACCATCGATAGTACTATACGGCGGGATATCTTTTACTATTTTTGCAAGTCCTGCAACCATCGCATAATCACCCACTCGAACGAATTGGTGGATTCCTGTTAGACCAGATACAAAAATCCGATTTCCCATAACGACATGTCCAGCAATCATACTGTTTTGAACCATAATGTTGTGATCACCGACAATACAATCGTGTGCGATATGTATATTTCCCATAAAAAAATTATGATTTCCAATTTTAGTGGAGCCACCTTCTTTTGTGGCTCTATGGAAGATACAATTCTCTTTCAAAGTATTGTGATCTCCGAGCTCCAAATAAGTAGGTGTTTCGGGTTTAAAGCCAAGGTCTTGCGGAATACCGCTAAATGTCACACCAGATGAAAACTTATTGAACTTACCAATCCGTGCACCTGAGAGAATCCGACAGTGGGATTCAATTTTTGTTCCTTCGCCGATGATGACATCTTTTTCAATGAGACAAAATGGGCCAATCTCAACGGATTCGTGCAATTCTGCTTTGGGATCAATAATAGCTGTAGGGTGAATCTTCATAATTAGAATCAGGAAATCTTCCTTTGCACCCTTCTGCAAATGATTTTTTAAAATGTAATTTACAAGCTCTTCGGATTTATTAGCGTATTTTTGTCAGGAAGGTACTCTTTTGGTTATTGATTGGTCTCGAATTGAATCTCTTGTGGATATGAATGATCCAGAGGACCTCGTTTGGTTGAAAGAAATGATCGTATCTTTGAATGAAAATATGCCAGTACGGATTCAATCTCTACGGGAAAAAATGGAAAAAAAAGACCAGAAGGAACTCCAGTCCGAACTCCATCAAATCAATGGTGTTGCTGCAAATTTTGGACTCGCCCTACTTTCGCAGATCGTAATCAAAGCGGAAGCCGACGCAAAAGCTGGAAACCTAGATCTCTCAATCAGCGAATCAGAAAAAATTCCAGATGCATGGGAAAAAACCAAAGCTGAGTTAGATGCCAGATTTAGTTCTTAAATCAATTCAATAAACTCAGATGTTTCCGATTTAGCCCAATTGGGATTCAATCATTTCTACAGCGTTTTTACTACCGCTGTAGATACCTTCCAAAGTATTTTTAATGACCGACTCGTTCATACGTAACAATAAATCATCCGAATCACAAAAAATCTGAATCAATTCTTTAGCATGTACTGGTTCTCTACACTCTACGGTTCCCTCACCTAACTCAAGTGATCGAAGGACAGATGCTGCTTCGTGATCACCGACACGCCTAATAAATAATTTTGGAATGGGAAAGAATGCAAGTTCCGATGGTTTTGTGACTAGAACATCGGCTACTCGCATCAATCGATCGGTTGCAGAAAATGCCTCAGTGTGCGTATTGAAGTGAAACAAAACTACAGGAGGACTGGTTTCTGAATCATCCGATCTGAGTGGGTGTTTTTTTATGAATAAAGCAAGGTCTTCCCAACTTCGGACGGTTAGGTATGGAATTTTTTGAAAAATGAGATATTCTTCAATTGCGGAAAGTACTTTGGAATGATCACCCGTATTAATCCAATAAGATAGCTTTTTGTCGAGAAGCCTTTCTTTTGTAATGCGAATTAAGTCGAGGATATAACCTTTCTGCGCTCCAGCTCCGCCTATTGGAATCAGAAACCTTCGATTTTTTTTAGAGTCGATTCGACGAACTCGGTCTTCAGAATCTGAAACTGCATTTTTTAGAATGT
>JALOTI010000470.1 GCA_025457985.1 Leptospira sp. | reverse complement strand
CAAGAGGAACTCCTTCTTTGAGTTCTCGAATCACTCGTTTTTCCAGAAAGTTCAAACTACTTTCATCGACCTTTTTTGAAGTAGAACCAAACTGTTTAGATGTTACAAAATGTCCATCAGAAGCAAGTCTCAAACTTTCGACAAGTGAGTTTGGTCCATCTGATTTGAGTAGATACCCGTCCGCTCCCGCTTTAACGCATGAAAGAAATGTAGGCATGTCATCTTTCATCGTATAGATGATAATTTTGATATCTAAAGACTTCTTTTTTAGCTCAAGAAGAACATCCAATCCATTAGATTCCTTCAATCGTAAATCTAAAACTACAAACTGGGGATTTAGCTCTATTATTTGAGAGAGCACTCCAGTAGCATCTTCTGCCTCACCAACGATCTGAAAATCTTCGGTGTCTTGGAATGTTCGTTTAACGGCAGTGCGGATAAGAAGGTTGTCCTCGATAAGAAATATACGCTTTTTCATTTTCATCATAATATTAGTATACTCAGATTTGTCTAAGACGCTATAGGACTAACCCTAGTATATTATGGAAAATTTATTGATTTTTAGCATTCTCCAAAAGTAAATCAAGCTCCTGTTTTTTGGATTGCATCAAGTCTTGAAGAAATTTCTGCATTTCTTCCCAAGAAGAAAAGTCTTTTGGATTATAAATACCGACTTCCATATAACCAACATAATTCCCAGACTGGTATTCCTGATAACTCGCAATCCCTGACTTTAATGCTACATAAACAGGAATTTTTTGGTCAAAGGCAATTTTGATCATTCCCTTTTTTAAAGATTTAATTTCTTCAGTGTAAGAATTATGACCTTCAGGATAGACTATATAAGAAGTTGTTTTTAATCCTTGGATTAAGTTTTTCACCGACGCAGCAATGGACATGGCTTTAGAATTATCAAAAACTTGAGAGCCCATTGCCTTCATCCACCAATACGCAAATAAGGCTTTTTTAATAACCTGATTTGCTAAAAAAGGTTTTCTGATCGCATAACAATCATAAGGGAAGTCCATCTCATTCACATGGTTTAAAAAAATCATATGCCCTGTCTCTGGCACTTTCATCTCATTGAATATAAATATCTTTGTTTTTGTGAGCTTTTGGACATCCTCTGCCCAAACCTTGGTTCCCGCTAAAAATTCTTGGATTCTTGCAGAGGTATTCCCTGTGATGGCTCTATAAATACCTCTAACGAGGTAGGGACTTGCTTTTCCAAAAACTAAAATGATAACACGCAAATAAACTTTCATAACCAAACGACCATACTGAACGCTGAGTCCATGAAGGTTTTTTTCGATCAAACTATCAACTATAGGAATTTTCGCCATGATTACCAGTTAGACAAATGATAGAAATTTGGGGAAATAAAAAAGCCCGAGAGAATTCCCGGGCCGAACGAAAGAACGGTGTTAGATACTAATACTACTGAGCAGGAGCTCCGCTACCTTGTGGTTTATTAGGAACGTTTAGAGCCTTTTTTCTCTCTTGGTCATATTTAAAATAAACCATATTGTTGGAATCAATTTCATAAACTCTTCCTCTAACATCTGCATGGTCCACCCGGTATTCCTCTGGCACACGAACATCAAACATAGCTTGGAGTCTATGATCAAATTTTACGTACGGGTTTTTTGAAAAATCGTAGGTAGTTCCGTCCACTTTAACAGGTTGTCCTTCGACAACGGCTCCATTTTCGTCTTTGGTTGCTTCTGTTTTTGCAGCCGAATTCTGAAGGTAATAATTATCGTATGGATACTTCAATTTATAGATATTGATTGCATTTGCTTTTGAATCTCTCGCTAGATTGATAGCAGCGAAATAATTATCAATGCGATACTTTCTATGCGAAGGTTGCAATTTTTGGTGTTTCTCAAGGTTCTTTTCAACTTTGAGTGCCGCAACTCGGGCTTCTTTTGCAAGACCTAAATGTTTATAACCCAACTCCATGTTTTGTTCAATGGTGTACTTGTTGTAAACATAATGAGTTTCTTTTGCATCATACATCCTTCTTGAGAATGGAGCTTCTCTTGGAATATCCATTACATCATGTCGAAAGTAGGACCCTTTTCCATATTCAATGGAAATATCAAGCAAGGCTTTATCCATCGGATTGTTGGGATTTTTTCTTTCCATCGCTACTTTCATCATTTCTTCAGCACGAAGTACGTAAAGTTGAGAGAGTTCCTCTGTCATCTTTTCGATTCCCAATTGGCATTCTAAAAATCTTTGGTAAGCGGCGGAATAATTCCCTTCGAAATGATACTGAAGACCTTCTTGGTAGATTCGTTTTGCTTCTCCGTATTTCATCATACGGAATCCTTCTTTGCCTTCTGGTGCATTGAGATCTGCAGGTTTCCCTTCAGGATCTTCACCACGAAAGTTTTTGACTATAGGCTCTAACTCACGTAAGTATGTGAGAAGT
This sequence comes from Leptospira sp., assembly GCA_025457985.1. GTDB lineage: Bacteria > Spirochaetota > Leptospiria > Leptospirales > Leptospiraceae > Leptospira_A. The sequence goes on along the minus strand of JALOTI010000470.1, from coordinate 217 downwards.
TCGATTCGTTTTTTATACGATTTATTTGCGACTGATTCGGCAAACATAGGTGTTTGCACGACAAGGCTCGCGAGTAGAATCAAAATGGATCGTTTCATATCTATGCCGTTCATTTTCGTTTCCGTACTTTCCTTTTTTGAAAGAATCTATCAAGTAAATTCGGGGATACCCCTCTAGATTATCGGAGATTTCTGATATTCGATTGACAGATTGAATT
>JALOTI010000469.1 GCA_025457985.1 Leptospira sp. | reverse complement strand
TCACTTAGTCCCTTCGGGTATCATTTATGATAATACAACTTGTGTAATTGGGAATGGTGTAGTATTAGATCCAGAGTATTTTTTGAAAGAATGCGCAGATCTGGAATCTAGTGGATTCCGAGTTAAGGAAAAGGTTCTTATCAGCGATTCTTGTCATATTCTTTTACCATACCATAGATTGATTGATGAAGCGAGAGAAACGAGTTCATCGCCAGAACGTAAAATTGGAACCACAAAAAAAGGTATAGGAATGTGTTATGCGGACAAAATGCTCCGCCTAGGACTTCGTGCTGGAGACTTATTAGATAAGTCTAATCTCAAATCCAAACTAAAAAGTATACTCGACGTAAAGAATGGGGAACTCGTCAAATACTACGATCTTGAACCCGTAAATTTGAACGAAATGTACGAATTTCTCTCGGACTTTGCAGATAAAATGGGGAAAAATATCATCAACACTGTTTATTTTTTGGACCATGAACTAAAAGCCGGTAAACGAGTTCTTTTGGAAGGTGCGCAAGGAACAGGACTTGATATCGATTTTGGAACTTATCCTTATGTTACTAGTTCCAATCCGACAACAGGGGGTGCATTAGCCGGTTCCGGAGTAAGTTTTAGATATTTAAAGGACGTGATTGGAATAACAAAAGCTTATGCAACTAGAGTAGGAGAGGGACCATTCCCTTCTGAAATTATTGGAGAAGGAGCTGAAGTTTTGCGAAAGTTAGGTGGTGAGTATGGTTCCACAACTGGCAGACCTAGACGCTGTGGTTGGTTCGATGTTCAAATGATCAAACATGCAACTGTTGTAAATGGTATAAACTCACTTGTTCTAACAAAAATAGATGTATTATCGCATTATGATTCTATTCCAGTAGTAACTGGATATGAATTAAAAGGAAAAAAATTAGATCACTTCCCCTCTCAAGGATTAGAAGACGTTAAACCAGTGTTTAGCGACTTTAAAGGTTGGAAAGAAAATATTTCAGGTATCAATTCCTTTGCCAAATTACCAGAAAAATGCCAAGCATATATCAAGGCATTACAAGAGTTGGTAAATACAAAAATTGGAATAGTATCTACAGGACCAGACCGAGAAGACACGATCGTGATGGATTAAAAAAAAGAGGGACTCGGAGCAATTTTTTGGAGTATTTGTTGACCTTAGAAGGCGGTTGGATACTCTTGGCAAAGAGCACGAGTCGTTAGCTCAGCTGGTAGAGCAATTCCCTTTTAAGGAATGGGTCCGGGGTTCGAATCCCCGACGACTCAAAGCACGACAATCGTGTGAGTCCAATCGGTGCCATCGTCTAGTGGTTAGGACACAAGGTTTTCATCCTTGCAACCGGGGTTCAATTCCCCGTGGCACTACCAAACACACTTCCCTCAATTGACAGTTCGGACAAATCTCTAAATCAAATCTCCCTTTGCATTTTTCAATGATTCCAACACGTGTTAGATGGAAGTCATATTCCAAGGGGTCTTCTGGTGATAGAGTTATAAAAAACTCAGTTAGCGCAATGGCATCATGGATTCTGAAAGATTTTACTTTTGTTATTCCTAAAACTTGAGCCAGTTTTTGTATATGGACATCTGCGGGATAGGGAATCTGATTGGGTTTGATATTTTTATACAATCCAAAATCTGGAAATTTTGTCCTAACCATCCAGCGAAGGAATAAACAGATTCTTTTTTTAGGAGATCGTGAATCTTTTTTTCCAACGAAAAATTGTAAGCCATAACTGAGTTTTGTTGAGTCCGACATCTCCAATAGTTTTTTTGTCAACTGCTCTTGGAATCTTTGTATAGCTTCGATAGGTGTGAACCTTGATTCTGAATCTAGAAAGAATTTTTCGAATATAATTCCATTCGAGCTTAACTTTAGAAAGTCTTGAACGGTTCTTAAAATGATTTTAATATCATTTTTTGTTTGGAATCTATAGTATGGGGGATCATCTAACAAGTATTTGAATCCTTTTCCGTTCTTTTCGATTTCTTCGGAAGGTGAATCTCCGAGCGGTTCAAGTAAGGATTCTAAGAAAGATTGAATGCTCCGAACATTTCCGTAAGCAAACAGAGAAGAAAAAAAGGCAACAATTTCGATATCTCGAATGTTTTTGTATCGATAAGGAAAGATGATGGGGTCTGTTTTTAATATGTTCTCTTGGTGGTAAGTGGTCTTAAGAGTTTCTAGAGATTTTTTTAAGGACTGCGCGTTACTTTGCATGGAGTGCAAGGTAGGTTCTAGAGCTTAGTTTTCTTCCGATAACTCCTTCGACAAAGGCTGACGCTTCAATTATTTTATCTAAGTTTACACCAGTTTCGTAACCTTCATTTGTGAGAAAGTATAAAAGATCTTCGGTGGAGAGATTCCCAGCTGCCCCTTTTGCATACGGACATCCTCCAAGTCCACCGGCGGAAGAATCAAAAGAGCGAATTCCCATATCCAGCGCTTGTTTTGTGTTTGTTATGGCCATACCAAATGTATCGTGAAAGTGGCAATTCAGCTTTTCTTTGGGAATTTCCTTTAGAAGAACGTCTAACAGTCTTTCTACGTCTTTAGGAACTGCTCTGCCAATAGTTTCACCGAGAGAGATTTCGTAAGCTCCTTCGTCTAAAAGATGTTTTGCGAGCTCTAGGGCTTTCTCCTCGGCCCA
>JALOTI010000033.1 GCA_025457985.1 Leptospira sp. | reverse complement strand
AGAAAAACATCGAAGGGGAAGCTGTGTAAAGACTCGACGAAAAAAGAATGTTTGAAGCTTGGCTAAGAAAAGGCGGTGAAGGAGCATCAATTATACAAAGATTTAAAAGAGAAGCTAACAAAGCAGAGATCTTTGTATCGGAAAGGGGATTGGATTTTCCAGAAACTTCCGTTTTTCTAATTCGTTCGTCCATTAATCAACTCAAGCAATCGGTACTTTTATTGGATTGCCTTGCCGAATTCAGATTTTCTAAAGATTCGCCTGCCTTTTTTTTAGATATGAATCCTCGAGAAGAACAAGAGTGGGCAGAAAACTTGTCGGATCGAATATCCACCGAGCAGAGTCATAAAGAGATTGCAGTCTGTATTTTAGATACAGGAGTAAATTACTCTCATCCTTTACTTGCTCAGAGTATAACGTTAAGTGACACCGATTCTCATAATCCCAATTGGGGAAAAAATGATCATGCAGGCCACGGGACAAAAATGGCTGGACTAGCTCTTTATGGAGATTTGTATCCTTTGTTAGTTAGCAGAGATAAAATTACCTTAACCCATTGCTTGGAATCAATTAAAATACTTCCACCTGAAGGATTGAATCCCGAAGATTTATATGGAGTAATAACCAATGAAGCAATCGCAAGGGCAGAATTACTTGCAATAGAAAGAAAAAGAATTTTTAATTTGGCTGTTACGGCCCAAGATTTTTCAAATCAAAATAGCAATCCTACTTCTTGGTCGGCAACCATTGATAAATTAGCATTTGGATATGAAGATGATAGCATCAAAAGATTGTTTTTGGTTTCTGCAGGTAATCTACCATATGATGAAATAAAGAACTATCCTTATTCAAATGATTTGTATGCCGTTCAGAATCCTGCTCAAGCTTGGAATTGTTTAACTATAGGAGCCTTTACAGAAAAAGTTGACATTGACACAACAAATTATCCAGAATTGACCGCCATAGCAAACGAAGGAGAATTGTCGCCAACTAGCAGCACATCAATTTTGTGGAACGACTCTGATTGTCCTATCAAGCCAGAGATTGTCATGGAAGGTGGTAATTATGCTAAGGATAAAAAAGGATTTATAACGAGTCATGAATCTTTGTCTCTGATTACTACCAGGAGTGATTTCCAGAATAAATTATTTACTATGTGTGGAGATACTAGCGCCGCAACAGCGCAAGCCTCTCGGTATGCAGCGCTTGTAGCTTATGAATATCCCGAATTTTGGGCAGAAACAATTCGAGGAATCTTGGTTCATACAGCCGATTATTCGAAGTTAAATTTTGATTATGAGCATATAAAAACTTTAAATCAAGAACAAAAGAAAAACATACTAAGGAGGTTTGGATATGGTCATCCAAAATTAAAAAATGCTTTGAGTAGTGGTAAAAGTATTTGTACTCTAATAATCCAAGATGAAATTCAACCTTTTATTAAAGAGGGAAGCAATGTTAAGACCAATGAAATAAAGTTTTTTAATTTACCGTTGCCTGTAGACGCTTTGAATCAATTTCCATTAGAAGAAGTTGAATTGAAAGTTACTTTGTCATACTTTATAGACCCGAATATTCGAAAAATCAATACTAAATATTCAAAAACCTATTCATCTTGTGCATTGCGATTCGACTCAAAAGCAGGGACAGAAAGTTTAGAAGTATTTAAAAAAAGAGTGAATAAGGTTGAAAGAGAAATCCTTGACTCCGGTAGATTAGAAACAGGATTTAGCAATCCCGAAAATGACCAATGGGTTTTTGGATCAAATCTACGTAGTTATGGATCCATACACTCGGATACCTGGCTAGGCACTGCAGCACAATTAGCCAAAAAAGAAAGTATATGTGTTTATCCCGTCGGCGGTTGGTGGAAAACGAGGAAACAATTGGAAAAATACAATGAAAAGATTCGGTTCTCTCTATTAGTAACGATTCAAACTAAAAATACAGAGGTAGATATTTATAACGAGATCGCAAATCGTATCAAAATTGATTTAGAAGCTTAAATTATCAAGCGGTGAAGCCCTATCATTGTGGAGTTCATTCTTTCTAAATTGAAAGATTAAACAGTTCCTACTTTTCTTCGATAAACTTTTGAATTAAATCGATCGCATTGCTCTCGCTAACTGATTGAACCTTACCATCATCTCCAAGTCGGATCAGAGTAATAAATCCCTTGGTTCTTGGAAAGGGGTCTGCAAGTTTTTCTTCTCGCACCAAACGGATGGTATAAGGATAGGATTTCATTTTAGGTAGTGCAACAAATTTTGAGATGAGGAAGGGCATACGATGGATATCGGAGATTAGGACAGCATTGTTTTTTTCTAAGTATCCTTTCCCACGTTCTTCCAAAAAGGGATGGAGGATCTTACTCGCATCCATATCGGCGATGAACATAATTTTTGTCGTTGTTTTGGGGATGGGGCTTTCTTCTTCTGAAGCATTTGTATATTTGATATCTGGGAGGGTATCTCCTTTCTTTAAGAGAGGGATGTCATCCGCGAATACTGAACCGGTGAATAGAGAGAAACATACGAGTAAAAAGCTTGTGCGAAAAAAATCTTTGAAGAGGGATATGTTTTGTTTCATGAGAGTCTAGCCTTTAGACTAAGAAATGATCTTAGTTTTAGTAGTTTTTTAAATCAAAGTTTGTAAAGATATTCTAACACCTGTTCTTTTGTCATTTTACTGGCACTAGAAAATTCCCCGCCTTTTGTTGAAGTTAAAACTGTTCCATTTGGTTCTAAGACAACGAGTGCTGGGATACCATTTTCTATTGGCGATCCAAAAGATTCACTGATTTCCAGGTTTTTATCAAATCTTCCCACATCTATTTTATGCAGAATAAAATTGGAATCCAAAACTCTTCGGACTTCCGCGTCGGAAAAGATTGAGTCCAAGGCTCGGCAGTCTGGACACCAATCGGCACCAAATATGAGGATCAGTTTTTTATTCTGTGACTTGCTTTGGGACTGGGCTTCTTTCAGCTCCTTTGGGATTATGTCACTTGATGGTTTGCAGGAAAGAACCGCGAGATGCGATAAGAAAAAAATGAGTAGGGAAATTGGAATGGTTCGGCAATTCGAAAGCATCAACTTCCCCTAAAAGATTATTTTTTTACGAGTTCTTTCAGAATCTCTTGTCTTTTTTTATCTTTCTCGTTTTGAGAAAGGGAGAGCCACTCACGCTTGAGCTGTTTTTCTGAAGTTCCTTTCAGTGTAGCATACTTCCCTAAAATTTTAGCTGTTTTTGAATTCATACCTGCCAATCTCTCCGTAGTGGTCAATCTGTCAATTGGAACCTGATAGGAATCTCAGTTTCATCCTTGACCCATATACGTGAGGCAAAACATAGTAAAGTCCATAAATCGGACGATATATGAAATTACAGCTCCCTGACCGATACGATCCAGAATCCGTAGAACCTAAATGGATAGAAATTTGGGAAAAAAAACAAAGTTTCCAACCTGAGGGAAAGTCTTCGGAGAATTTTTCCATCGTAATTCCTCCACCAAACGTAACTGGAAATTTACATATTGGTCATGCACTCAATCATACGATCCAAGACATCATCATTCGGATCGAACGTAAAAAAGGCAAAAATGTAGTATGGGTCCCAGGTATGGACCATGCAGGAATTGCAACACAAGTTGTCGTTGAGCGCGAGTTAGCAAAAGAAGGCAAAAAACGCACTGACTTTACTAGAGAAGAATTTAATAAAAAAGTTTGGGAATGGAAGGCACATTCAGGTGGAATGATTACCAAACAACAGAAACTTTTGGGGGAATCTGTTGATTGGTCAAGAGAACGATTTACTTTCGATGAAGGATTGTCCAAGGCTGTTATCCAAGTATTCCGTAAATTATACGAAGAAGGGCTCATTTACCGTGGCGAACGAATCATCAATTGGTGTCCTGTAACTAAAACCGCCATCTCAGACATTGAAGTTGAATACAAAGAAAAACAAGGCAAACTCTATCACATTCGCTATCCAAAATCAGAATTCAAAAATAAAGATCCAAAGACATTGTCTGACGGAGAATATATCGTAGTTGCTACAACCCGACCTGAAACGATGTTTGGTGATGTTGCAGTATGTGCAAATCCAGATGATTCTCGTTATGCGAATATAATTCAAACTAAAGTATTTCTTCCGTTAGCCAACCGAGAAATCCCTGTTCTTGCCGATAGTTTTGTTGATAAGGAGTTTGGATCAGGACTCGTAAAAATCACACCAGCTCATGACCCCAACGATTATGAGGCAAGTCTTCGATTAAAACTGACTCCTCTCACCATCATGAATCTAGATGGTACGCTCAACGAACATACTGGAAAATACAATGGTGTCGACAGGTTTGAAGCTCGTAAACGAGTAGTCGAAGAACTGCAAAACCTTGGTTATATTGAAAAGATTGAAAACCACACTCATAGTGTGGGACACAACCAAAGGGGTGGTGCTGTTATCGAGCCACTCCTATCAACACAATGGTTTGTAAAAATTGAAAGTTTGGCAAAACCTGCCATCGAAGTTGTTCGTTCAGGAAAGATTCAATTCCAGCCAAAAATGTGGGAAAAGACTTATTTTGAATGGATGGAAAATATCAAAGATTGGTGTATCTCTCGGCAATTGTGGTGGGGGCATAGGATTCCTGCCTACTACTCACCTAGCGGTGATATGGTGGTTGCTGATTCCGTTGCGGAAGCTATCGAGTTATTTTCTAAAAAAGGAATCAAAGTTTCCGAATCAGAAATCAAACAAGATGAAGATGTTTTGGATACATGGTTTTCTTCTGGACTTTGGCCTTTCACTGTGTTCGGTTGGCCAAACCAAAATGAAGATATAAAGCGATTCTATCCAACAGCAGTACTTGTGACAGGTTTTGATATAATCTTCTTTTGGGTTGCTCGTATGATTATGAGTGGGCTCAAGTTTATGGGTGACGTTCCTTTTCACAAAGTTTTGATCCATGGACTGGTAAGGGACAAAGATGGAAAAAAGTTTTCCAAATCTTTGGGGAATGTCGTCGATCCACTTGATATGATGTCCAAATACGGAACCGACTCCTTTCGGTTCTTTTTGGCAGCCGTTTTACCGGAGGGAAAGGATATCTTATTCGATGAGTCCAGGTTAGATGGTTATCGGTCTTTCTGTAATAAAATTTGGAACTCCAGTCGTTTTATATTTATGAATCTCCCCGATGGTTTTTCTGCGGAAGAGCCAAAGGAACACCAACTTGAAGATATGGATCTTTGGATCTTATCTGAGTTTGATGCCACACTGGATCGGTACGAGAAAGCATATAAGGACTACCACTTTTTCGAGATGGCAAATGCAATCTATGAATTTGTTTGGGGAAATTTTTGTGATTGGTACTTGGAACTAACAAAGGCTAGGATCTATGGAAATGTTTCCCCAGAGTCGCAAAAAACAGCATTGTTAGTCCTTGTAAGTATTTTGAAAAAAGCTTTAGGCCTATTGCATCCCTTTATGCCATTTATTACAGAAGAAATTCATTCACTTCTTGCTTCTGAAGAATTGGCGAAAACTCCTTTTCCATCTGCCTACGGTGTACGTCGGGATAATCCTTCCGTTGTACGCGTACAACTTGTTCAAGAGATGATTACCAAAGTAAGGAATATGCGTGCTGAACTAGGTGTGACTCCTGATAAAAAATGTAAGGTCTTACTTAAGTTTCAAAACAAAGATTTGCAAGCCATGATTGAGCGTGAAAAAAAATCGATACTACAACTTGCAAAGGCAGAATCTATTGAGTTTGTAAACGACTATAGTTTAAAGTCTACCGATTCCGTAGGAGCATTTTCAATTGGTGAAATCATTCTTCCACTCGAAGGTATCTTTGATTTTGAAAAAGAAAAACAACGATTGGAAAAAGAAAAGAAGCAAATTCAGGCTGAGATGGAAAAACTAGAAAATAAAATTCACAATCCTGCCTTCTTAGAAAAAGCCAAACCAGAAGTTGTTGAAAAAGAAAAAGAAAAATACAACACTTGGAAAGAAAAATTAGAAACTACACTGCGGGCATTAGAAAAAATTGAAAGATAAGTTAAAGGTATTATTAATTGGAAGTGGGGGAAGAGAGCACGCGTTAGCTGATGCAATTTTAAAGTCTTCACACCTGAATTCATTAAAAGTATTCCCAGGAAATGGTGGGTTTCCTGAGGAATTATTACTTTCCAAAGAAGAAATTTCAATTTCTGAAAAAGAATCGTTTTTAAAATATTTAAAATCCTCAAATACAGATTTGGTCGTTGTTGGGCCGGAAGATCCCCTAGTTTTGGGAATCGCTGATTGGTGCGAAGAGGCGGGAATCCCATGTTTTGGACCGTCTGCATATTGTGCTCAAATAGAAGGCTCTAAACATTTTGCAAAAGATATGATGAAAAAATCAGGCGTTCCAACGGCTTCCTATGCAGTTTTCTCGGATCATGGATCAGCTTGGGGTTATGCTCAAAAAGAATTGTTACCCCTAGTCGTAAAAGCAGATGGTTTGGCAGCTGGCAAGGGTGTGACAGTCGCATTTGAATTGTCGGACGTAAAGCGGGCGTTAGATGAAATTTTTCTAGAATCTAAATTTGGTAAAAGTGGTAGTAAGGTAGTTATCGAATCTTTTTTGGAAGGTGAAGAAGCATCTCTTTTTGTAATCACTGATGGGGATCGGTATATGTGTCTTCCCGCAGCTCAAGATCACAAACGAGCTTTTGATGGGGATATTGGGCCGAATACGGGTGGGATGGGAGCCTATGCCCCTGCACCTATTGTCGATGGTTATGTCCTTCAGCAGGTAAAGTCTTTGATCATTGAACCAATATTAGGTGAGTTTAAAAGACTTGGCCACCCGTACAAGGGTTTACTCTATGTGGGACTTATGATTTCACCGGACAAAAAACCAAGTGTCGTAGAATTTAATTGTCGATTTGGAGATCCGGAAACCCAAGCAGTTTTGAGACTAATTGATGAAGACCTTTTGGTATTGTTTTGGCAAGCTTCTACAAAATCCCTTCCCGAAAGAGAGTTAAAACTCAAAAACGGTGCGAGCTCCATTGTTGTTCTTGCAGCCAAAGGATATCCTGATTCTCCTGAGAAGGGAATGATTTTAGATATCCCTCCCGATGAAGGCGCTGTTATCGTTTATCATGCTGGAACAAAAAAAGAATCAGGAAAAATTATCGCAACGGGCGGTAGAATTTTAGGTATCACAGCATACGGTGAAAGTTTACGTGAGTCCATTGATGCTTGTTATACTTTTTTGCCAAAAGTAAAATCAGAAAAAACATTCTTTAGAAAAGATATAGGTCGGAGAGCCCTATAATGCCATTTAGCGTTTCTGGAAATGTACATCTATTCGAAAAAGGTAGTCTTCGAAATTTTGAAAAACATTTAGGAATTATTTTATCTGAAAATCAAACGCAGATGCAACAGCATTTGATGATCCGAAGAGCAATCCAACAAATTAGTGCAAGTGTGAATGTCTTAAGTGGCCTGAGTAGACAAGAACTTCTTTCATTTATTTTTATACTCACTCAATTTGGTGATATTGTCAGGGCGGAAACTCCTCCCGAATATCTTTTGTTAGAGTCAACACCCTATGTGATTCAATGGTCTAAGGGTCATTATATGATTCCAATAGAGATATTGGAACATCTTGCCCACGAGAGAATTTTTAAGGAGCAGGGATACTTGTTTGCATTGATTCCTTCTCTAAGCGTGAAAGAGAAAAAGTCTTGGATCCGATGGATTGGAGTGGATTTTGAAAAGGGCGGAGACCGAGATTTAAATTTTGAAATCTATTCACAGTGTCGCCTTCTTCAAAAACCATTCCTCGGAAAATCCTTAGTGCAGGAGTCTCAGATAGAACTAGAGCAGATTTGGCCAAAAGGAAAAAATGAATATATAGATTGGTTTTATAAGGGTCTTTCTAGTTTTTATTATGCACTAGATGAGATGAGTAAAAAGGAGAGGGATCCTTTTTTTAAGCACATCATCGATCTAATCAAGTCCGGTAAGTTTATCTTAAAACGGCAACCAGATACTTATGGAAAGGAAATGCAATTTTCTCTCGTAGCCACGGTTGAGGGTAATACACCTCAGCTAAGAGAAACGACTTTCCAATGGGAGATTGAGAGACTTAAAAAAAATTCTCTATTTTGAATTCGAATATTAAAGTATAAAATTATGGATAGATCCTTAAAAGACCTTAAAAAACAATCAAGTGAGCTCATAGAATCTTTTTTAGAGTATTGGAAAACACAAAATTTCCAAGAAGACTACGATAGACTATTATCTTTCGTAGAAAAAGCAAATGATCCAAAATTGTGGGATTCTCCTGACCAAGCAAAGCTTGTAACTCAAAAAAGAAACGAACTTCAGGCAAAACTCGACCCCTGGATTGAATTACAAAAAGAGCTGAAAGATTTTCCTGATCTGATTGAACTTACATCGGAAGAAATGGGTGATGGTGGTTTAAAATCCTTAAATGATGATTTTGAACGAATGTTTAATTCATTTGAAAACTTGCAGATGTTAGATGCTTTATCCGGTCCTGATGATGGCCGTGCTGCATTTATCAATATCCACCCAGGGGCAGGAGGAACGGAATCTCAGGACTGGGCAGATATGTTGCTTCGAATGTATACAAGATACTGCGAGCAAAAGGGATACCGAGCCGAACTTGTGGACTACCAACCAGGTGAGACTGCGGGCATAAAAAACGCCACCTTATTTGTGCAAGGTGACCATCCGTTCGGATATTTAAAATGTGAGTCTGGGGTTCACCGGTTGGTTCGAATTTCACCATTTGATTCTAACAAAAGACGGCATACTTCGTTTGCATCTGTTTACGTTACTCCTGATGTGGATGACACGATACAAGTAAATATTGAAGAAAAAGATTTGAGAGTTGATGTCTATCGTTCTTCCGGCTCTGGAGGGCAGCACGTTAATACAACGGACTCTGCGGTTCGAATCACACATATTCCTACTGGTGTCGTTGTTTCTTGTCAGATGGAAAGGTCACAAATCAAAAACCGGGATACAGCAATGAAAATGTTAAAGGCAAGGCTGTATGAAATGGAGAAGCTAAAGGCTGAGGAAGAGAACCTCAAAAAAGCAGGCGAAAAGCGAGATATTTCATGGGGATCACAAATTCGAAGTTATGTTTTCCATCCTTATAATCTTGTGAAAGACCACAGAACGGATTTTGAGACTGGGAACGTTCATGCTGTAATGGATGGAGAACTCGAAGAATTTATCATATCTTATTTAAAATATGTAACAAAATCAAAATCGAATGTAAAGGCATAAAACTTGAAACAAGATATTTCAAGTGCCTTACGAAAAATTCAAAAAGAAATCCAGGGTCTTCCCAATATTACGGATAGACTTAATTTTATTTTAGATGCGACCTTAAACTTGTTTGGTGCAAGTACTGGTAGTATTTCGATCACCGACCAAGAAGAAAAAGTTTTAACGATCGTAGCTGCTAAAGGTATGGAATCTGAAAAAAAAATGGCGGCAAAACTTCCATTTAACCAAGGTATTACTGGTCGTGCCGCATCCACTCGAGAAATAGTCTATGTTCCTGATGTTTTATTAGATAAAGAATATATCAAACTGATCGAAACAGTTCGATCGGAACTTGCAATTCCATTAGTTACTAGAGATTCTACAATTGGAGTTTTGAATTTAGAATCCGATAAAGTGAACTTTTTTTCACCCGAGATAATCAATCAAGCGAATCTATTTGCTTCACAGTTAACAATCGTAATACTAGAAGAACGTATCGCAAAAGAAGCATTTGAGAAATCGAAACGTGACGAGGATCCAGTTGAAGAAATACTAGGTTATGATCCAGCTATCCTATTTTTAAAAAATAGAATCCGACAAGTTGGTCCGTCTGACACCTCGGTTATGATAATTGGCGAAGAAGGATCTGGTAAAAAAATTGTAGCGAAAGCTCTTCATTATATATCACATAGACGCAATTATCCTTTTTTAACAGTCGATTGTTCTGGTTTGAGCTCTGAACTTTTGGAATCTGAGTTATTTGGAAGTTATTCAGGAAAGATCTTTAAACCAGGTAAATTAGAGCTTTCCAACGGAGG
>JALOTI010000468.1 GCA_025457985.1 Leptospira sp. | reverse complement strand
GTTCTGTAAAAAATGATTTTTTAATTTCCTTTTTACTCGAAACACCCAAAGTTCTTTTTTACTTTCGTTCAATTCAAACTCGAGAGAATTTTGTACTCTCTTTTGTAATTCACGTGCCAAATCCAATTTTTGAAAGAGTTCGTCAGTGATAAGAATTGCATCCGATGAATAGATATCTAATTCTTTGGATTCAGATATTTGACGATCTAGTAATTCTAGTTTTTCGACTATCGATTCGTTTTTAAATTCTAATTTAACAGCACTATCTGCATCTCGATAAGAAAGAAACTCTTCTTCCTTTTGTAGGTTTTGTATCAACTGATCTAGCAATTCGATCTTTTTTTGCAGGAAGGTAGTATGTTTTAAACTATTATCTTTTTGTTTCATCAATGTAAGTTTATCCCGTTATGGAAATACCTGTAGCTCGAGGAGTCTGTGGTTTTTCTGGAGCGGCTCCCTCTTTTTTATCCAATTCTTCCCAAGAAGTTTTCAGCTCGGTTAAGATTTTGATGCACTCTTCAATGATAGAATTGTCTTTTTTCATATTCGCTTCTAAGAGACGTTTTTTGAGATAGATATAGAGCGAAAGGAGGTTGTTTGCTACTTCCTTTCCCTCCTCCATATTCAAAGATAAAAGCAGTTCAGTAATGATATCTTGTGTTTTTATGATGTTCCGATTGACCAGATCGTACTTCCGAGGAGTCATATTGTCTTTTGCCACGCCTAAAAATCGAATAGCCCCGTCGAAGAGCATTACGATGAGTTTTACCTGGCTGACGGTAGAGATTTCGTTCGCTTTGTATTCATTGTATCCCGAATAGGCACCGGACTTTCTCGCAAGTGACATTTTTTTCTCCTGACTATTCCCATCGACCAAAAAGGATACTTGCTTAATGACCCTAAGGAATATTCTTAGAATATCACATGGGAAAAATAAAACGCCTCGTTTTTTTGGCTTCGGGTAGAGGTTCTAATTTCACAGCCTGTGTGGAGGCCATCCGTAAGAAAAAGCTCCCAATCCAAATCCTAGCCCTGGTTTCAGACAATCCAGGGGCCAAGGCCTTGGAATCCGCTAAATCGTTTCAAATTCCGACCAAAGTCCTAGATTTTGCTAAATATGAGCCAAAAACGGCCTACCACAAGGATCTGCTCATCAATTTGGAGGAACTCGCGCCGGACCTTATTGTAGCTTGTGGCTATATGAGAATCCTTAAGCCAGAAATCATTAAGGCCTTCCCCTACCGGATTCTAAACGTCCATCCCTCTCTCCTGCCGGCTTTTCCAGGTCTAGACGCGCAAAGGCAGGCGCTCGAATATGGTGTAAAAATTACGGGGTGTACGGTTCACTTTATAGAAGAAGGTGTGGATACAGGCCCCATCATCCTTCAAAAATCGGTTGAAATAGATCCGAATGAGACTGAAAAGGAACTGTCATTACGAATTCTTAAAGAGGAACACAAAATCCTTCCTCTCGCTATACAGTTGTTTTGTGAAAATAAATTAAAAATACAAGGAAGAAAGGTAGAAATCCTAAAATGATTCAAATCAAAAGAGCTCTCGTATCAGTATCTGACAAAACTGGAATTACAGAAATTTGTTCCTTCCTGGCAAAGGCGGGTGTCGAAATTCTCTCCACCGGAGGAACCTTTGATGCATTGAGTAAAGCAGGAGTTCCAGTCAAAAAAGTGGATGAGTTTACAGGTTTTCCAGAGATCTTACACGGTCGCGTAAAGACTCTCCATCCTAAAATCCACGGTGGACTTTTAGGTGATACGACAAACCCAGATCATGTGCAGCAGATGAAGGAAAATGGAATTGAACCCATTACACTTGTAATCGTAAATCTCTACCCATTTGTAAAAACAGTACAGAAGCCAGATGTCACTTTGGAAGATGCAATTGAAAATATCGATATTGGTGGGCCGTCTATGCTTCGTTCTGCGGCCAAAAATCACAAAAATGTAGTGGTCCTAACTGACCCATCCGATTACGAATCCTTTCAAAAAGAATTCGAAGCCAACCAAGGAAAGATATCCAGAGAGTCTGCCTTTGGTTATGCGGCTAAGGTTTACTCAGAAACGGCAGCTTATGATTCTGCGATTGCAAGTTTTTTTAATAAAAAACTCGATATCAAATATCCTAATAAAATCACTTTTGCATTTAACAAAAAACAAAAACTTCGTTATGGCGAAAATCCTCATCAGGATGCCGCATTTTATGAACCGATTTTTGTAAAATCTGAATTCCAGGCTTTACAAGGGAAAGAACTCTCGTTTAACAATATGTTAGATTTTGATGCTGCATTCCACGTAGCTAGCCTCCTCCCGAAAAATGCAGTATCCATTGTCAAACACCTCAATCCTTGCGGAATTGCGTTCGGTGAGACAGTATTGGAATCCTTTGAACTAGCCCGAAGAACCGATCCCATTTCTGCGTTCGGTGGTATCATTGGAATCCACGGCATTGTTGAAAAGGACTCTGCTCTAGAAATTACAAAAAACTTTGTAGAAGGAGTGATTGCCGAAGGATTTACAGATGAAGCAATCGAAATTTTTTCGAAAAAGCCAAACATTCGGTTGATACCAATTGCAAAATTTGATGAAGCCTTGGATGAACTGGATTTACGCTCTCTCCATCATGGACTTCTCATCCAAAATAGAGACTATGATCTG
>JALOTI010000032.1 GCA_025457985.1 Leptospira sp. | reverse complement strand
AGGGAAAAAATTTTAACCAGAAATTCTCTTAAACCTACTCAAAAAATTCAAAAATAACGTTCAGAACGTTCAAAAACTGTTCAAATAACGTCGCGAGCGTTCCAAACAAAAGACCGCCCGAAAATAAAATCTAGAAAAAAAATTATAATATTAGTAATTTGTGCTTTAAGTTCATTCTGTTGCTTAGGAAAAACAAAGGATGATTTGTAGTTTGACCAGGAAGGATTGCAAAGAATGGAGTCACAAATATAAAAAGAGGGAGTTCTCATGGCAATTAACAAAATGATCGTTTGTATCTGTTTGCTTTTGTTTTCGTGTGCTGGGAATTTTTTTCCTAACGATGAGGAAACGGGGAAGGCAGCTAGACAGAGGTGCGCTGAGGCACTCATTGCCTTATCAGAAACTGATCGTAGAAATGAAAATTGCGATGCATGCCTTCTTGGGATAATAAGAAATTGTAAACCGAAAAAGTCTGGGCAACTAATCAAATTTTAAGATTTCTTTTTACAGAAAGACGATTGAATTTGAAAGCCTAGTCTGTCCAGCACTTCAATATAAAAAATTAATATCTCTCGCCCCATTTCCATAAAACTCTTTTACAGAAAATTGAAATTAAATGAAAATTCGGAAATCAGCGAAATTCATTCTGATAGCATAATCCGCGTTCATCAGTGTTCATCCGTGGTAACGTTTTTTAACCACAGATAAACACGGATAGACACAGATGGGTAGGAGAGAGGGTGTTCATCTGTGGGAAAGTTCCTCTAGCACTTCAGCCAACCCCCCTTGAACTAATTTTCCGCCAGACTTTTGGATGGAAAATTCCAACATCAAATTAATGGAGTTTCCAAAGTCTTCGTTGAGGAGATACCCGTCTATGTCTATCGGATAACCCGAGTCATGTATTACAACGGATAGAATCTCTTTTGTTTTTAAATGTAAGGGAATCAAATCCTTTCGGTAGCCCCAAATCTCCTTTCCTTTTGCGAAACCATATCCGATTTCAAAGGCGGTTCCATCATCGATACAGGCGCCTCGGAAGAAATTGCAATTGGCGATGATGAGATCTACTCGGTCGATGAGTTTGCAGTTTTCTTCAAAGATGGTTCTCGCAAGGGTTGTGTCACGAGGGAGGTCTTTCGGAACTTCGCCGTCAAAGGGATTGACTGCCAAAAAACCTTTGTTTTTGCACAGTTCTTTGTTTTGTTTTAAAATTTCAAAAGCATTTGGTAAAAATACTTCAGGTCCGGCAAGATAGATCGATTTTGGCATACGGAAAAATTTTTCGTCGGAGGAAAAAATTAAGAAAGAAGTTTTTTGCATCGGATTCATCGGTTTGGATCTCTTTCCGCCACCGATCGAAGCGGAAATCCTTTGCGAAGCAAAGATTGGAGCGGAGAGCGGGATCGCTTGATCCGATGGAGAAGAGAATACATTGGATAGCGAGGCGGCCAAAAAAAACTAGAAAGGATTCTTTCCTCTCTAGCTTTTATACTAGTTTCTAAATGCGTTTTTGTTGTAGTTTGATATCGCCACCTAACAAAAATTTGATGGTGACACCAAACACGAATTTGGAATGTGATGTTCGAAGGAATTATCTTCCTACGATAAACACCAGATTTGTCGTTGCGGAACCACCAATATTGAGCATAAGCCCGTTTTTGGCACCTTTCACTTGGTAGTCGCCAGCAGTTCCTGTCACTTGTTTGTGAAGGTCAAGTAACATACGAACTCCTGATGCTCCAACAGGGTGGCCCACACCAATGAGTCCACCGGATGGGTTGATTGGTTTTTTCCCACCGAAGTCGATCGTTCCTTCTTCGATCGCAATATGTTCCTTTCCTGGCTCAGAAATACCAAACGCAGAAATGGCCGCATACTCAGAAGAAGTGAAACAATCATGGGTTTCAAATACATCGATGTCTTTTACATCCAGGTCAGCACGTTTGTATGCATCCTTCACAGTTTGGCGGGTCCAAGGTAGGATGTATTTGTCGCCCACGGATTCATTCTTTTTTGCTTCGAATGTAATCGGTGCTACACGGTGTCCCCAACCTTTGATACGTGGGATATCATCGATTTTTTTGCCGTGTTTTTTTGCGTAATCCTTTGCATAGTCTTTGGAGGCAAGGATTGTTACTGCCGCACCGTCTGTAACCTGCGAACAGTCTGTGATACAAAGTCTACCACCTACCGCCATGTTATTTGCACCACCACGAGCCATTGCATGTTCTTTGTTCATGAACCAAGAACGAGTTTGTGCTTTTGGATTGCGTTTTGCATTTGCATAGTTGATACGAGAAATTTCAGCAAGGGCATCCATAAAACGCTCTTCTTTGAGTTCGTAGCGCTCCAAGATAACATCTGCTAATTTTCCGAAGAGTTTAGGGAAAGGAAACTGAACTCCTTTTGCTTCTTTTTCGTAATAAGCGGCTGTTCCAAGGAAGTCACCACCCACGGAGGAAGAAACTGTTTTCATCACTTCGATTCCAAGAACAATCGCTAGATCATAGTCTTCCGCACGGATATGAGTCACAGCCGCATCTAGAGCCACAGAACCGGATGCACAAGCGGCTTCGTAACGCGCACCAGGAACACCGTTGAAAGCAGGGTTTACTTCGGTAAGAAAGGCTCCCAAATGTCCTTGGTTGGTATACTGCTCGGCATCAAAGTTACCCACAAAAACAGCAACCTTGTTTTCCTTGTTCAGTTTTTTGATTTCGTCGTAGGTGATTCCTACTTTTTCGAGAGCATCGTCCATCACTTCACGCATCATAGATACGAAGTGTTTTCCTTCCTTCGTCCAATTGCGTTGGAAGTCGGTTTGTTCTCCACCTAATACATATACTTTTTCACTCATACGATACTCCTATTAAACTCCTATTAACCTTTGAACAAGGAACGTGCGTCTAGTTTGTCTGCGAGTTCGTAAAACTTTTTGCCTTCTTTGGCATCTTTTAAAAGTTTTGGAACCGGGATTTTTGATGCTTCCATCAATTTGATTGTTTCTTTTGGTCCACCAAGGAAATCTACAAAGGCAGATGCGGGAACCCAATTGAATCCAAATCCCATCGCACCGTCCGTGTTTTCTTTTGTGTCCACTACTTCACCCACAAGTGAAAGTGAGTAGCTGATATAACGAGAGATAAAGTAGCGAGCAAGATCTGCTTCGAATCCAGATGCCGTTTTTACAACTTCCATTGCACCTTTGTAATCAGAGTCTTTGATCTTTTGGCGTGCTTCCTTGATAAAAGGAATATCAAATTTAGGGTACGGATCGTACGCTCCTGTTTTGATATTATAAACAAACTTTTCTCGTTTGCCGTCTGGGTGTTTTACGACTTTTGTAAGACCACCACCGGACTTCATACCGAGTTTCCCTTCATCGATTAGTTTTTGGAAGTAACCAGGAAGTTTGAATGTTTCACGAGCTTCGTCTTTTGTATTGTCGTAGATATTGTCTACAATTGCTTTGTGGACATCAAGACCCACGAAGTCTGCTGTTGCGAGTGGTCCCATGGCACGGCCTGTGTAACCAGACATGATTTCGTCCATAAGAGCGATTCCACCTTTGTCTGCATACTTCTCTGCAAAGTGGGCAACTTCATTCATGAGCTGGAATCCAATTCGGTTTCCGGCAAAGGCAGGAGTGTCGTTTGTATAAACTACGGCACGGCCTAATACTTTTTCTAAATATTCACCTAACTTAGCTGTGACTTTTTTGTCGTTTCCTGCGTGGGTCACAAGTTCACAAAGGATCATCTTATACGGTGGGTTGAAAAAATGGGTTCCGTAGTAGTGCTTTTTTCCGTCCTCATCAAAGGCAGAAGCAAGGCGGCCAATGGAAAGTCCTGAGGAAACTGTCGAAACGATGGTTCCTGGTTTTCTTGCTTTGGCAATGCGGGCATTGATGGGTTCTTTCACTTCGTAACTTTCGGCTACGAGTTCAAACACCCAATCGGAATCCGCAACTGCCTTTTCCAAATCGGCGTCATAGGAACCGGGGATCATTCGGGCACGGATTGTGTCGGTTTTGACGGAAGAAACAGCGGCTTCAATGCCTTGTTTAGCTTTTTCAACATCTCTTGCGAGCATATAGACTTTGGCCCCACCGAAGGCAGCGATAACGCCTGCACTTCCGGAACCCATGGCTCCGTTGGCACCTAAAATCGTGACGGTTTTGATTTCTCTCATGAAGGAATTTCCGATTTTAAAGTTTTACTTACCTTTCTAGAAACAGAAGGTACCCCGAAAATCGTTTTTTTTTGTCAGAATTGTTACAAAAGGGAGATGGGGGGAGAAACTACCATCCCCGCCCTTTGTTTGGGTGGGGAACTGGACCCGCCACCCAATGGCTTCCTTCTACCACAGCCCCGAATTTCCGCACGTACGTTTCGAACTCCGCAATTTTTTTCTCTCCAAAAGTTCGCTTCTAGCCCGATTTTGTTCGCAATTTTGGCCGCCGGACGGGCTCCTTCGGGGTCCGCTAGCGCTTCCGCCCCCAACCACTTTCCCGAAAGGAAAGTGGCGGGAGGCCAAGCCCTACAGATCCCTGGCGGGAATATTCTCTTTGATATATTCTGTAATCTCGATTTGGCCCATGATAAAACTCAAATTGTATCGACTTTCATACAATAGAAAAGCACTGGCTAAAAAAAGAAATATACCACCTAACAGTGAAAATAAAGTAGGAATCCATAAATATCCTCTTGCGAAAGCAATTGTAAGCGCAATACTCAAACTCGAGATAATAAATAAAGAAGTGGCTGTATACAAAAAAGCCATAGACCTTTGGATGAGAATTGCCCTTCGTCTTTGAATAGTTAGTTGTTTGCCAAGGTATTTCATTTTGATCTCAGCAAATTGCTGTTTGCCTTCCAAAATTTTTTCCGTTTCTATCTTTAAAAGATTTACCCGGTCAAAAATTCTGCCCAACCGATTTGCTGTAGAAAATATCAAACTTGCCGATGCGGTCACAAATACGGCTGGAGTTATCATACCTGCCAAAATTTCAGAATTGGATAATATCTCAATCATAAGGAATTAGGTTCCGCAAAACGTTTGGTATGTTTCTTCCTCTGAAAGGGTTGGAGCATCACTAAAGGGTATAGTGTCTTTCCTTTTATAGGGAGATTGTAATTCCATTAAAAAGTCGAGGAACGGATTTAGATTCCCATGAGAAGCTTCCGATAGCACAGATTCAACTTTTTGGTTCCGAGGGATAACAAACGGATTTTTTTGTAACATGATAATTTTTGCTTCGTTTGGCGATAGTTCTCTCTTTTTAAGGAGGGATTTCCATTCGATTCTTAAATTTTGAAATTCAGGACTAAGATAGATATTAGGGAGTGTGTTACTATCTATTTCCATATCGCTTTCCAATACTAAAAAACTATTTGTGTAGTCGGCTTT
Source organism: Leptospira sp. (assembly GCA_025457985.1). GTDB lineage: Bacteria > Spirochaetota > Leptospiria > Leptospirales > Leptospiraceae > Leptospira_A. The sequence goes on along the minus strand of JALOTI010000032.1, from coordinate 6,114 downwards.
TGTATCTCGCATCCAACGAAGGAAATTTTCGACAAAAGGTTTTTCTTCCAAGGTTATGTTGGTAAATCCAAATTTTTCACCTAACATATTCCAGTATTTTTCTTCAAACCGTTTGGGGAATTCATCCAGAAGTTCCCTTGCCTTTTGAATCGATGTATTCTCATCCTTATCTATTAGAGGTAACAAAGTATTTGCAAAACAAGCTAAGTTCCAATGGATGATTCCAGGCTGGTTTCCATATGCATAACGACCATTCGTATCAATTGAGCTAAAAACGGTTCTAGGATCATAGGCATTCATAAATGCACATGGACCATAATCTATTGTTTCACATGCTATACTTGAGTTATCGGTATTCATGACTCCGTGGATAAAACCAACTCGCATCCAATCCACGATGAGATCAATTTGTCCATTCATCACTCTTTCTAAAAGCTTTAAAGGTTGGTTTTCTTCACCTAATAGGTCTGGATAATGTCTTTCAATTGTATATTGGGTCAGAAGAGAAAGTTCTTCCAGGCCTAAAAAATGATACGTATATTCGAATGTTCCGATGCGGATATGGCTCTTTGCAATGCGAGTGAGGATTCCTCCATCTTGTATTTCTTCTCTTCGTACTGCCTCACCTGTTTTTACTACCGACAAACTCCGAGTGGATGGGATACCTAAGGCATTCATCGCTTCACTGATTAAATATTCGCGGAGCATGGAGGAAATCGTCGCGCGGCCATCACCCCCTCTTGAAAATGGAGTTCGTCCGGAACCTTTTAATTGTATATCCCATCGCTGGTTATTTTTCGAAAGAAATTCCCCCAAATGGATCGCCCTACCATCACCTAGCATCGTAAAGTTTCCAAATTGATGCCCAGCATACGCTTGGGCGAATGGTTTTGTCTCGGGCAGAATTTTATTTCCAGACAGTAAATGAGATCGTTCGGATTCTGGAAAGAGATCGGCAATATGTAGTTCCTTTGCCAACGATTCGTTCCAAAGGAAAACTTCTGGCGATCGGACTGCCGTTGGATTCACAAACTTAAAGAGTGATTCTGGAAGTGTTGTATAGGTTCTCTCTAAGCTCATAAATTCATCTATCCCCTTTTCCCATCTTTTAGACAGATTTACTCAAAGGCAAAACCAATCGATCCATTAAAATACTTTCTCTTTTAGGGAATCTATTTTCACTAGAGGGAATGGAACCTTTGAAGGAAATGTACTCAAAAGAGTGGGCACTGTATTTTGGAAAAATTTTACACAAAGTCGATCCCAAAATTCCCGCAGACCAATTTCCCAAAAAACTGTTTAATTCCAAATGGAACCAATTAGAACTTAAGGAACGTATTTCCAGTATAGCAACCGTTCTCTTACAGTTTTGGGGAGACGAACCACTTCGATTGGGTCAAAATACATTACAAATTATATCGGTTTTAAGGGAAGAAGGAGTTCCCGATTTTAACTTTCTCTATATTTTTTTAAATGATCTTTTTTCAGAGCCTTCTCGTTTTGATTTTAATTTTGTAATGGAACATCTGGAAGAGGTCACGGTCTTTTCAAGTTCGGAATTTGTTATCCGCCATTATTACCATCATGATTTTGACAAAACCTTTAAACAAATGAAGCGGTGGGCAAACCATCCAAATGAATTTGTAAGACGGCTTGCAAGTGAAGGGAGCCGGCCATTTTTACCTTGGGGGATTGGAATTCCAAAAATCAAAGCCGATCCAGGACTTCATCTTCCAATTTTGGAAACGTTATGGGATGACCAAAGTGAAACTGTTAGGCGGAGCGTTGCCAACCATTTAAATGATATTTCAAAAATAAATCCCGAAATTGTTTTGAATTTTTGTAAGTCTAGAATGGGAAAAAATCCCAAATTGGATATATCTCTAAAACATTCGCTTCGTACTCTTCTAAAAAAGGGAAACCCAAAAGCCTTGGCGATGTTTGATTATAAATCCAATTGGAAACCCAAAACTATCAAACTCGAATTGAAGAAAAAAACTGTTTCAATCGGTCAATATTTAGATTTCGAAATTGAAATATCTTCTGATCATAAACAAGTTTCGAAGATCAGATTAGAGTATAAAATAGGATTTCTTTTGGCGAATGGAACCATATCAAAAAAAGTTTTTCAAATTGGGGAAAAACCAATTTCCAAAAATTCAAGTATCAAACTTGCAAAAAAACATTCTTTTAAGCCTATCACAACGAAAACATACTATCCAGGTAAACATTTACTTGTGATAGTTGCCAATGGAAAGGAATGGATTTCAAAAGAATTCATTCTTAAAGAAACGTAATGCGAAATTTAATTTTAATACTCTCTTCACTAATTGTTACACAATGTACCACGTTTTATACAGGTGAAAGACCAGAGATATCCAAATCAACTGTTGCAAAATCGGATGCAGTTGTCGGCTATGAACTTATTGGTTGGAATGGGTCGACAGATCGCAATAAGATAAAACACATTCTTTCTGCTTTTTTATCGTCTAATCGATTCCGTCAATTCCGTCACAAAGAATCAATTGATTCCGATTTTAACATCCAGTTGATTTTAGAAGCGAGTCCTAAATTTCAGTTTTTTATGGGAGAAAATCACGAGCCAGTTAGCTGGATGGCGGAACGTGATGAAAAAAGATATATTTTTTATTTAATCAACCGAATCTTTTCACTGCGAACATTTTTTGTCGTTCCCGATATCAATCGGGATGATGACTTTCTAAGGGTGCGAGTTCTAAAAAAAGGAAAAATTGTTCGGGAATATAGATATGATATTGAATCCTATAATATTTTTGGTTGGTTATCCATACTGGCGTTTCCGTTTGATGATCGCTCCAATCAATCAAAAATCTACAGTCAAATCATCTATAAATTTTTAGAGGATTCTAAAGATGTATTTTAGGTTAGCTTTCTTATTTTTCATTTTAAATATAATTTCTTGTGCGGCTATCTCCCATCGAGTACTCACATCTGATAGGGGCAGTGCTCCGTTTCGCAACGAATCCGTTCAGTTTGTTTTTACTGGCTTTTATAGATATGAGAAAGAGAGAGAATCCATTCTACAAAAATTGACTCAACAAGGATTTACGGAAGCCAATACTTCTGATAAGGTTGTCGAGATCATTTTACAAAAAAAGGAAACAGAGTATCCTTCAGATTTGTTACATAGTCTAAATTGGTTTTTGACTTTTTTTACAGCCGGAATGTTTCCATACCAAATACAGTCAGAGAATACAATAACATTTCGTTATACGGAGAAAAACCGATTGTTGCGAGAGATTACGTACAATTTAAGAATGGACCAATATCGTGGCATACTCATCATACCTTTCACTCCATTTTTCTGGCCTAATGATGTATTTAGGAAACAAATTCAAGAGACAATCAATTTGGAGACAAACTCTCTATGAATCGAAACTTAGAAACCCATGTTTTAAAGTATCTTATGGCAATGCTTATTGTATCGGTGACTGCCAATTGCTTTCGGCTCATCCGACCCTTGCCAAATAATACAAAGAAGTTTGAAGCTTCGGTTCAGAAATACGACCGAAGTTATTTTGCAGTGTTTCCGGAGGACTGGAACGGAAAACCTGTCCCAGCAGTCATTGCCTTACATGGAGGCTTTGGAAGCGGTAGGTCGATGTTCCACCAAACAGGATTAGGCGAGCTATCGAACAAACATAAAATGATAGTTGTTTTTCCAGATGGCTATAGACGGAGTTGGGCTGATGGTCGCGGGTCCACTTCCGCCGATGAAAAAAATATAGATGATGTTTTGTTTATTGAGATGCTCGTCAATCGAATGGTTGCTGAGGGACTTATTGATCCAAAGAATGTTTTTCTGGTTGGACATTCCAATGGAGGCTTTATGGCTCAGAGAATGGCTGTAGAAAAACCTCATTTATGGAGAGCAGTCATTTCTGTTTCTTCACAGTTGAGTTTGCCTCTTTTGAAGAATCCAAAGACAAAATTGAATCCAAATGTTTCTGTTTATTCCATTGTGGGAACAGATGATACTTTGGTTCCATATGCTGGTGGTTATGTAAGAAAAGGAGCCGAAATTTTAAGCGCCCCAGATAGTTTTTTACGCTGGAAGGAGTGGAACTCTTGCGTTGGCGAACCTAAAGAATCAAAAATAAATTACGCATCGCAGAATGAACCTAATGTAAACTTAATTCGTTCAATGTATACGGTATGTTCCAATGGAAAAAAAGTGGGCTTGTATACCATGGAGGGAGTTGGCCATGCTTGGCCTGGAGAAACAGCATCCATTCCATTTATTGATATGGGCTATGAGACTAAAAACATCAAAGGTACTGAGTTAGTTTCTGAAATCATTCTTGATAATTTAAATGAATGACAATCACAATTTGAATAATGAAAAGATAGCACTCGTTACAGGTGCTTCCCGTGGAATAGGTCTTGCCATTTCAAAAGAACTTATTTCCTTAGGATACCATGTGATCGGGCTTTGTAGGCATCCCGAAAGATCATCATTCCATCACGACCAATTCAAACTCTATGCTAATGACCTAACCAATGAAAAAGCTCTTCTCAAATTGCCTGATTTAATTCCTGACTGGGAAAAAATCTCTCTCTTTGTATCCAATGCTGGGGTAGGTTATTTTTCTCCCATCGAGGAAATGAAAATTGAACAAATCGTAGAGTTGACCAAAATACAGATGTTAGCTCCCATTATTCTTACAAAAGATCTTTATTGGTTCTGTTGCGGGTGAAAACGTTTCTCCATGGGGGAATGTATACGGTGCCAATAAGGCTGGTTTGCATCATTTTGTGCGAGAAATTTACGCTGAGTTGCGTAAATATGAGGTCGGCATCCACCTCGTGATACCAGACATAGTAAAATCAGAATTTTATGAGGCTTTGAGTTTTTCTCCGGATGATGATTTTAGAGCATATTTGGAGCCAGAGGATGTTGCGAAACTGATACATTTAATTTTAACAGCAAGAGAAAATGTTCAAATACTGGAAGTAAAGATAGCACCTAAGTTATTTAAGGTCAAACGTCAGGGATTGAAGACTCGTCCGTAAGTCTTTCAATTGGTATCATCGTCAAGTCTTCGCTACTGCCTTGAGATAGGTCTTCGTTCATAACCAAATGAGCGGGGTCCGCAATTTTTTCTTCTTTGGCTCTTTTGATGTTTCGGATTTTTGATTCCGTTTCATACAATCTCTCGATCACTCGTTTCAAAAGTAAAAAAAGAAACTCAGGACTCTCCTGGCTCATTTTAACAAACGAATTTCGATTGATAACACCTAACTTTGCCATTTCGGAAACTACTACGATCGAAGCGGCTCTGGGGCTGTTGTTTATAATCGCCATTTCACCAAAAAACTCACCAGGTAAGATGCTCCGAAGTTTTATATGTTTTCCCTCGATTTGTTTGTATATATCCAGCTGTCCTTCAAAAAGAAAAAACATCGCTCCATTAGATGGGACTCCTTCCTTAAAGAGTACCTCTCCACGTTTGATGTTGATCATAGTAAGTTTGGCTAAGGATTCTTTAAGTCCCATCATTAGCCTCTGTTAGATCTTTTAATTTTTGTTCTGCTTCAATAAGGCGTTCCACATAAGTCTGTAAGAGAGCATAAACGAACATAGGATTTGAGTTTGCAATGCGAATTAAGTTTTGTTTGTCGAGGATTCCCAATTGAGCGCGGTCAGACTCAATGAATACTGTCATCGAACGAGGGTGAGCTGAGATCAGTGCAATCTCTCCAAAAAATTCTCCAGTAGAAAGTTTTCTCACTTCGTGAAAATTATTCATCTCAGGAGATCCCATTCCTACAGACAAAACTCCGCTGAGTATAAAATACATTTTTTCGTTAGAAGGTTCACCTTCTCTAACGATGATCTCTCCCCGTTTAAAAGTCTTTGTGGGAACAGTGTTCACAAAGTCGAATATGTTGATTTTGTTATCTCTTTTGGGAATTGACATTAGTTACCGCGGTAAATTTCCAATAGCTCAGTTAGGTTTTTGTTTTCTGCATAATTGATCGGGTTTTTTCCGAGCGAATCTTTGATGTTAGCTTGTGCTCCATTCAAAACTAAGACTCTTGCAAGCTCGTGAATTTCTTCACTTTTACCAGGGT
>JALOTI010000467.1 GCA_025457985.1 Leptospira sp. | reverse complement strand
CGGAGAGTCTTGGTTTGCAATAAGATTTGTTTCGATATCCCACTCCGGAAACAATTTTAAAAAACTAGTTTGGTAGTCTTTTGGTTCTTTAATCGAAAAATATCTGCCATCTCCGATGACTGCTAGCCGTTTCAAATCCTCTTCGCCCTTTGGATCAATATCAATTCCCAAAATATGAAGGTTGAATTTTTTACCCATTGTTCTCAATTTATAGAGGACAGCCGTTGGATCACCCTCACAACTTTCCACTCCATCGGAAACAAATAAGATTTCCGTTGTTACGGTATCACTTAAGAGATATTCACCAACTAGTGCAAGCGTTTGGGCGATCGGTGTCGAACCAGCCGGAACTATTCCGTTTAGCTTTTGTTTAACGAGCTCCGCACTTCCTCTTTGAATAGGTTGGTACAATCTAGCGGAAGAACATCCCGCAATCCGATTCCCGTAAGCAACAAGTCCAATGCTCGTCTCTTTCCCCATTTTATCCAAGAGTCCATTCAGTTTTTCCTTCGCAGATGCCATACGGGTTTTTCCATCCCATTTTTCTGCCATTGAACCGCTTGCATCTAAAATAATCACATATCGTTTGTTTGTTGTAGATTGTGAGAGTAGGTAAGAAGGCGCGCCTAGAAATAAAATATAAATTGAAAAAAAGACGAAGGAGGTAGAACGGAGAAATAAGGCTCCAAGCCAAAGTTTTAAAAATTTGGGAAGGTATTTTGAGATTGTCGTATTTTCGTACAACACTCTTAATACTTCGGAAAAATTTGTAAAAACCCTTATAGGAGTTTGGGATTTAAAAAAGGAGGATGGCTTAAATTGGGTCGAACGAGTTTGGGAATTCGATCAAATTGACTGTGGGTTTTCAAAAAATTAAGTATGATTTCACAAGTTGCCCCCCAAAGAAGACCCTCATCAAAATCAAAATAATAAGCATATTCTTCTTGATTTCGATTGGGGATTTGAATGGCATAAAAAGGTTTTTCCCAAAGTTTTTTTAAGGGAAGGAGGATGATGCTATCCACCTCATCGGTATTATGTGAAAATTGAAAATCCCCATTATATTTTGCGATAAAAGGAGTGATGTGAAATCCTGTTCGGGTCAGTAAACCTTCAACCCTTCCTAAAATATCTAACTGGGATTTTGATACACCCATCTCTTCTTCCCACTCCCTAAGCGCAGTCTCTAATAGATTGGAATCAGAATCATCCATCACTCCACCAGGAAAGGAGATTTGGCCGGGGTGAGACTTGAGGTGTTTGGCTCTTTGGGTGAGGATTAAACCTTCTGCTTCTTCATCGGTTCCGTAAAAGGGAAAGACTACTCCCGATTTTTTCTCCTGGGTTGGCGGAATTGAAATCCAATCCCTAGAGAGATTGGAGGTAAATTGTGAATAGGCTAGCATCTAATTTTTATGCTTCGTCTTTATCCTTAGAAGCTTGGTTTTGTTTTTTTCGTCTTTTGGCAATAAATGCTTCTTTGGATCGAACCGCAACCAGTCGTCCTAACATATTATCAAATGAGATTCCTTGTAGGGCGGCAAGTAGGCTTGGACCGTAGTTATCGACTTTCCAATCGGAGAAAACCTTGAGAGCTCTCAACTCTTCCAGGTTTTGTGGGTTTGCTTTAAGAATTGCAATTAATTGTTTATTAGATGGAAGAAGGCTATGTTCCATCCGTCTAACTCGCATGATACGAAGCCGCCATTTTTTCGCATTTTGGAATTTTTTGTCTTCTTCCTCATTTAGGTCTTCGCCATGTCGTTTGGAAAGTTCCGATGTGTCGATCGGATCATTGTATTCCGCAATCAGAAGTTTATAAATTACTTCTCCATCCTTTTTTCCAAATCGTTCGATGCATTTGGCCTCGTTTGGTTCTTCCCGTACTGCTTGGGAAAGTTTATCATTTCCAAAGACTCGAAAACTTGCTTTGTTGATGCGTTTTGCCTTTTCATCTCGGTACCGAAGGAGTTCTAAAATCTTTCTTCGCTCGAGAGGTGTGAAATTGAGGATGTCAGGAAACTTTCCAAGAGAAAAGCCTTCACCTTCTTTTGCGACAAATTCTTCGTTTGCAATAAATTCAAATTCGGACTTAGCTTCTTCATATAGATTTCGCTTTTTTAAATCTTCCTCCATCTTTTGCCAGATAGATTCTAGATAAGCGGTGTCTAGTGCCGCATACTTTAACTGTTGTTTTTGTAGAGGTCGAATTTCCCAGTTAGACTTTTGTTCGACTTTGGAAAGAGTCACCTTATGAAAGTATTCAACCAAAAAAGAAAGGGAACTTTGCTCCATAGAGAGAAGTCTTGAACTGATCATCGTGTCCGCAACGTTCACAAATTGGAACCCAAAATCCCGCTTGAGGGCTTTGATATCGTCTTGGGCAGAATGAAAAAGTTTGAGAATACTTGGATCGACAAATAAAGGACCCAGAGAGGAAAGGTTGGAAATGCGAAGCGGGTCGATTAGGTAGTTTTTGCCGTTGGAATTGATCTGAATGAGGCAAACTTTGGGATAATATGTGTAATAACCGGAGGATTCTGTGTCAATGGACAAGGTTTTGGACTGTTTTAGATTGATTAGGGCCAGGTCCAAAGCTTTTGGAGTATCTACGAGAATATAGTTGGAATTGATTTGCATCTGATTGCGATTTTGGAAATACTGCAATTGTCAT
>JALOTI010000466.1 GCA_025457985.1 Leptospira sp. | reverse complement strand
AATTTTCAATTTTTTTAGCCTCTTCAATACCATTGATCGCTAAGAGTTTTCCTGGCTTTGATAGTAATGATCTTTCAATCGATACTCGATTCAAAACAGGCTCTAAATTGTCAGGTGTTTCACCCAGTGAGATAAGTAATGCCGCACGATTTAAATTAACACCGGTTGACAATGGATAGGTGAATGCAGACATAAATCCGCCTGAGAGCCTTGCGGCGATCTCACCGATTTTTACTCCATCCTTCGTGACCTTTATATCACCCTTCCCTGCTCCTAAGTGAATGCCGAGAGCTCGCATCCCTCCTGCCATAACTTGCTCAACCTCGGCTAATACAGATTTGGGCATGCGGGAAGGCATGTTGTGACCTATCTCTATAAAATAAGGCTCTCTTTCGATGATACGATCTGCTATGCCCGTCATCCGGATTTGACCATTAAAGGCAAGTGCGTCGACGCTTAGCTCAGGTCCCTCCATATACTCTTCCAATATAAGCTCACCAGTCGGACAAAACCGTTTTGCGTGACGAAAGGCATGGTTTAGATCATCTGCTCTCTCCACTTTTATAACACCACGAGCACCCATATTGTCGGCGGGTTTCATTACCAAAGGGAATTTCAAAAAACTGAGTGCTTCTTTTGCATCGTTTAATGACCAAACAGGTGCAAAATTAGGAATAGGCATTCCAAACTCTTTTAGCCTTTGCCTCATCTTAACTTTATTAGATGCTGCTTCTGCGTCGACAAAACGTATACCGGGCAAAGAAAGAGCTCCTGCCACAGCAGCTACAGTCATACTCGCATCGGTTCCCGCGGTAATGACTCCGTGTATGGGCTCAGACATTACAAACCGTTTTGCTTCCCGAACCATTCCCTCTACATCTTTAGTGGACATAACAATCTGACCATCAGCAATTTGAAACCCGATCGATTGTGGGTTCATATCTGCAACGATTGTTCTGAGTCGCATTGTTTTTGCAGTTTGTATGATGGGAACTTGTAGAAGCCCTCCACCAATAATCAGTACTGTTTTACCTTCGACGGATTTCAAAGAGAACTGATCTCCGCCAATTCAGGGGTTCGCACTTTGACTTTTCGCGTGATACTTCCTTTTTGAATGATACCACCTGCAAGTAAGTAATCGCCATCTAACGGATAAAAGGTAGCGGATTGCCCTGGTGTGACACTTTTTACATCTTCCAGGAAGTAAACCTTCCAATGATCACCTACCGATTCCACCTCACAGAGAACAGGCGCACTTCGATATCTGATTTGAACCTTCATTCTCTCTTTTTTTCCTGATTCCATTGGGTGAAGACCTTGGTATGTGATATCCTCTAAAATGAAACTCTCAGATACAGTCTCTTCCTCTTCACCCAAAACCACAGTGCCGTCATCTTCAATGGAAAGTACATAGAGAGGATTTTTCCAAGCAATACCCAGACCTTTTCTCTGACCAATTGTAAAACCTTCTTTACCTGAGTGTTTTCCTATGATCCTTCCGTTCGAAAGCTTAAAGAAACCTGGTGTAAATTCGACTCCTTTCTTTTTAAGAAAACTTCGATAGTCATTTTCTGGAACAAAACATATTTCTTGACTTTCCGGTTTTTCTGCAACCGTAAGACCCATTCTTTTTGCAATCTCACGAACGGTTGACTTGTCCATGTCACCCAAAGGAAAAATAGTATTTTGAATGTTTTCTTGGCTAAGACCGTACAGATAGTACGCCTGGTTCTTTTTCATATCGACTGCATTCCGAATTGCATATCGCCCTTCTTTATGTATCGTTCTCGCATAATGACCAGTCGCAATCTTTTGTATCCCTAGTTTTTTAGCTTGTTCAAACAAAGCACCAAACTTAACGAAGGTGTTACATTCCACACATGGATTGGGAGTGCGTCCATCTTTATAATCTGAAATAAATCGATCGATTACACGTTCCCCAAATACTTTTTCCATTTTTATAACATAAAAAGGGATATTTAACGAAAGACCTACGTCTCTCGCATCTCGTATATCTTCTGGGGAACAACAGGATTTTTTTGTGGTGTCGCAGCTTGGCGCTTCGTATTCCCAAGTACGAAGGTTGACTCCGATAACATCATACCCTTGTTCGAGTAAGAGACCTGCGGCCACTGCGGAGTCGACTCCACCACTCATTGCGACGATTATTTTTTCTTTTGTACTCACAAGTCTCTCTTAAAGAAGGACACCAATTAGGTTTCGAGAAAAATCCCAAAACATCGGCTTTTGCCGAAGGATTTCAAGCCCGACCACCCAAACCTCTTCCTTATCCTTGTCCCCTGAGAAATCTAAATGCTCAAGTGAAATTCCGCCCAAAAACATCGGACGTTTGTATTCTATTTTTTGGCCAAATCGATCTTTTAAATACAAACTTACTCGTGATTCGTAGAGATTGGCGATCAGTATTTTTTTACCTGGAAGAAAGACTCTTTTTTCGCCCAATTGTTTTGCGTCTGGTTCTGTTGGCAGAATATTTAAAGACGATCCTGTATCCAAAAGAGCCCAAGACTCCTGTCTTTGACCGAATTCAAATTTTGCAAAAAAATGTTCTCTGATTTTCTTTGTTTCTAAAAACTTTAGGTTGGTAGATAGGTAGGCATCGGGCCTCCTGCAAAAACTGGAGTCCGAAGCAAATACATAGAGGTGGTTTGTTTCCCAATAAACACAT
>JALOTI010000465.1 GCA_025457985.1 Leptospira sp. | reverse complement strand
AGGCAGAACCTGGTCCAATACTTGTGTGGATGTTTTCAAAGGAAACAATCCTTTCATTTACATAGGTTCCGTTGTCACTTCCCGCCAAACCAATACTAGTTGGGAATGCAGTAAAAGGAATATCTTGTCTAATTATTTCAAATTTTCTAAGAACATTAGGTGCAGCACAAATAGCGCCGATCATTTTTTGTTCTTTATGGAACTGTAGGAGAAGGTTTTTTACCGATTCATTTTCCATCAAATTTTTAGTTCCAGTGAGTCCACCTGGTAGAACAATCGCATCAAATGTTTTCCCTTCTAACTCAGAAAAAACTAGATCGGCAATATGAATGGTATTTCTCGAGGCAATGATAGGTTCCCTGGTATTGGAAACTGAAAATACTTCCAATTTTCCGCGCCTGAACACATCAATTAGGATGATTGCTTCCATCTCTTCAAATCCAGGTAGTAAGGGGACTAGTACTTTTTTTGCCATGTTCTAATGACATCGGATTGTACGATATGTTCAAGTTTTTTTGCAAATGATCGACCCTAGGGTAAACAAGTTTCTTGGAAACTTTCTAGTTGATTCCAAGGTCAAATACTATAGGAGAAGAATTTAAGAATCTATGAGTCAAAAAAATCCATTTCGTTTGGTAGCCATTGCATTCACCTTTCTTTTGATTGGGACTTTTTTATCTCCCATTTTAACCTGTGGGGATTCCTCACAAAACCCACTCCAACTAAAGGCGGATGGTTCTGATAAACTTTCCCCGGCACAAACACAGGCCGTTGCCTTGGAAGATGCATTCCAAGAGGTATTTGAAAAATCATCGCCTAGCGTAGTATCCATTGCTACTGAGAGAACGGTCGCCCTCCAACAACATCCATTTTCAGGGGACCCCTTCTTCGACCATTTTTTTGGACGACCTGGTAACGGTGGTTCAGGTAGAGTGCGAACCCAAAAACAAACAGGTCTCGGTTCTGGAATCGTTTTGAATGAAGATGGTTATATTATGACAAACCACCATGTCATCAAAGATATGGACAAACTCACTGTAAAATTTAAAAACCAAAAAACCTTTGAAGCTAAGCTCATTGGATCTGATGAAACAATGGATATCGCTCTACTCAAAATCGATGCTCCCAAATCCAACTTAAAGCCCATTCCATTAGGAGATTCGAATAAGGTAAAGGTAGGAAATTGGGCAATTGCGATCGGTGCTCCACTTGGTTTTGAACAATCTTTCACCGTGGGAGTTGTTTCTGCCGTGCAAAGAGGAGGGATTGACAGTTCTGGGCTTTCTTACATCCAAACCGACGCAGCGATCAACCAGGGAAACAGTGGAGGCCCTCTTCTGAATATCCGAGGGGAAGTCATTGGAATCAATCGAATGATTGCCTCTCAATCCGGTGGAAGTGTAGGGATTGGGTTCACAATTCCTATCAACGAGGCAAGAAAAGTTGCGGAAGAGTTGAAGGTCAACGGAAAAGTAACACGTCCTTGGCTTGGAGTAGGTCTGGACGTGATTTCGGAAGAAGATGTAGCGCAGTTGGGAATTCAGGATACAAAGGGAGCCTTGGTACGCCAGATCATCAAGGGCTCACCTGCGGATAAAGCGGGCCTTAAGTTGGATGACGTAATCGTGGAGATCGGCGGAAAAACGATCCAATCACCGGAAGAACTGATAAATTTTGTCCGGACCGCGAAGATTGGCAAGCGGCTTGAGATAAAAATTATCAGAAATAAAAATGAAATCTTGACTTCGATCACTCCAGCGCAGAAACCCAATTGAGGTGTCTTTAAGAGAAGATTGGAATCAGCCGGGCGAAGATGAGCCATCGCTTCGCCCTACAAAACTGTCTGAATTTATAGGTCAGAAAGAGGTAATTGCCAACCTTTCTGTCTATATAGAAGCTGCAAAAAAAAGAAAAAACTCTCTCGACCATGTCCTCATATCAGGACCCCCAGGGCTCGGTAAGACAACTCTGGCAAATATCATTGCAAATGAACTCGGTGTGGCATTCACACCGACTTCTGCTCCAGCCATCTCAAAAGGAGCAGATCTTGTCCGTTTCCTAACCCTTCTAAAAACGAATGAAGTTTTGTTTATTGATGAGATCCATGGGTTTATCAAAAAGCAGGAAGAGCTTCTCTACCCCGCTATGGAGAATTTTTTTGTGGATTTGGTTGTGGGAGAGGGAGTTACAGCAAATGCACTGCAAATCCAACTTCAGCCGTTCACCTTGGTCGGAGCTACGACTCGATCTGGGATTGTAAGCGACCCCCTCAAATCTAGGTTTGGAATTCATTTAAAACTAGATTTTTACACGGACGAGGAGATGAAGATTATAGTAGAGAGATCCGCAGATCTTTTGGCCCTTCGATTGGGAAAAGGAGCTGCGATGGAGATTGGCAGAAGGAGTCGAAAGACACCTCGTATTGCAAATCACCTGCTAAAACGAGTGAGGGACTTCGCAGAAGTAAAAAATGAAAAAACCATCGAACTTCCCACCTGTGAATTTGCTTTCAATCGGATGGGTGTAGACGAACTTGGTTTGGATTCAGTGGATCGTCAGATTTTGGAAATTCTTATAAATAGATATTCGGGTGGGCCTGTGGGAATAAAACCCATTTCAGTCGTGTTAGGTGAAGAAGAGAGAACGATTGAAGACACCTATGAACCATTTTTAGTACGAGTTGGACTCAT
>JALOTI010000464.1 GCA_025457985.1 Leptospira sp. | reverse complement strand
TGTAGACCGGTATTATACAGAATGCTGATGTCTGCTACCCAGCCTGCACACTAATTTCTACGTGATAAAGATCGATCGATGACTTCGCATATTGCAAAACAGGCGACAAACAGGTTTCTCCTCATCTCACATACTTTAAAGATAGGACAAATATACCTTTATTTTACCAAGTTCATCGAGGTGACGCGGATTTTCTAGCCGACGGAAGGATACGAGTATTGCCTTTTGTTAAGTTTGCCAAGGAAGTTGGACTTGTTTAAACGATTCTCACCGACCGGGCCTTCTATTGAAAGAGATGTTTCGGGTTATTGTGCTACCGAAATAACCTCATCTCGGTTGATGATGTTCACGATATGTTTGTATTCAGGAGAATCCTTTCCATATTTTAACTCTGTTGCACGGAGTAAGTGAACGTTCTTTTTGTATCTATACTTGAAGAGCATATCATCTGGACCTTTTGTCTTTTTGATCATATTTTCTTCGAAGCTATAAGCGCTTGCAAGATACTTGTGAGCAGGGTATTCCTTTTCATTGTCATCAATTTCTAAATAAAGCTCTAAGATTGGGATACACTGTGGAAGATTTTGTAAGTCATACTCAGCCATAATCCAAGATCTGTAAACATCAGATAAAAGTCTTTTGAACTCAGGTCTTTCACGAAGGTCTGGGTTTTTGATTTCATCTAAGTGGTTTATTGCTTTTGAAAAATAATTAAGAGCATCTTGTTTTGCTTTCATTTTTTCACGATACACAACTCGCTCTTCACGCGCTTTGCGATCGACTTTTTGCCAGTACCATTTTTCATCGAGACGCTTTTTTTCAGCTTCTTCTTTGCGATACTGTTCTACCCAATCTTTATTTTTAATAATGGTGTTAACACCAGCTTGGTAATGAGAAAGAGCTAAACGAAATTGGTTGTTTGCAAAAGTTTTAGAGAGTTGGTGTAACTCTTGGAACGTTTTGTTGTAACCTTTGAAATCAGGGTTTTTCCAAAGTGCTTCCTGATCCATTACTTCTTTTTTTCTCTTCTTCTGATCCTCAGTGGGTTCAGCTTCGTCGTTTTCTGGAACTAACTCACCTTTGAGAAGTTCGTCGACCTGGTCTTTCGCCGCTTGGCTTTCGTTTGCGTTCGCAGGCTGAGCAAACACTGCACTCGCGCCAAGGAACAATTGGAGAATGAGGAGATACTTAATAATCTTCATAGTCGTGTGACCCTTTTGTCTCTTTCAATATTTTGAAAAAACAACTTTAGCTATTTCTTCAATGAAAGTATCGGAATGGGGTGAGTCAATAATAACGAATTAAAAGAGAAAAAAACCCTTTTCATCAGAAAAACTTCGAATTTGGGGCAAACTGAAAAGAATTTAAGGGACATAAACCCGAATCTGCAAGAAAAATCTCAATTCTTGACACTGAGGAGATTCTAGGAAGATTGCAATAAATACTATGAATCTCGCAGAAATTACGCAAATCCGCGATGGGAACCCACAATGTAAAACCTGTGGAGGGGTGGGGTTCTATTTGAGTGAGGATGTCCGTGGATCGAGAACGGGTGCTATTTCTCTTTGCCATTGCGTAGGAAGTGATTGTAACAGTTGTGAGTCGAAAGGGGAACCTCCCTTTATGACCTTTGATAGAAAACTCGATAAAATGCTTCCTTGTGTTTGTCACAACGCCCGCTTTTCTATGAGAAATCTGGAATCCTTAGTAGCAAAGGCGAACATTCCACCTCGATATAGATTTCAATTTTTATCTACTATCGATATTGGAGATACGGCAAATGATCCGGATTTATCTTTTATCGTGGCTCATGACTGGGCAAATGAATTGGTTCACAACTGGTCAAATCCAAGTTTTACACCCCAAGGTTTTTATCTCTGGGGTGGTACAGGTTCTGGAAAGACACTACTCGCTTGCGTAATATTGAATGAACTTATATTCCGACATGGTGTTAAGTGTAAATACGCCAAAGTGAACAAAGACTTTTTATCTGCCATTCGTGATACATATCAATTTGATAGTGAAACGCATGGGCAGGAACGTTCGATCGAACGTGAATTTGCAAACGTGGATGTGCTCGTTATCGATGATTTTGGAGTACAAAAAGAATCCGAGTTCAATGATCGTAAGTTGTATGATTTGATTGATAGCCGTTACGAACAGGAAAAAATCACGCTACTTACTTCCAACCAATCTCTCGGTGATTGGAAAGACAGAGGACAAGGTAGAATCTATTCAAGATTGATGGAGATGACAAAAGAGATTCAGCTCAAATGCCCTGATTACCGAACAAAGTTTTCCAAAGAGGTAAGCAGGTGAAATTTCCAAATATCGCCTATCTCTCCTTAGGTTCTAATATTGGTGATCGATATCATTTTATGGAGCAGGCGGCCTGGGAAATTTCAACCCTTCCCGAAGTTCAAATTATAAAAAGTTCCCGGATCTTAGAAACGGCACCATTAGAAAATACAAACCAGCCATACTTTTTAAACCAGGTTTTGAAAATTTATGTATCCACTTCATTTACTGTGCCTTGTCTTCTTGATTCTTTACAGAGCATAGAAGATAAATTGGGTCGAAAACGACGGTCCTGGAAAGGGCCCAGGGAAATTGATATAGATATATTAAGTTATGAAGAAATCGTAATGAATACAGAATTTATTACTTTGCCACACCATTCCCTATACTCTAGACCATTCATCAAAGAATTGTTAGTTGAAATGGGTGAATTAGAGATCTATAATCTCTTCCGGGAACAGTTTTATGAAAAACATCACACTCCAGTTTAGAAAAAAATACGAAGCCAAAGAACCGATCTCTGTCCTAACCTGTTACGACTATACCTTTGCCAAATTGTTTAATGAAACGGACGTAGATTGCCTGCTTGTAGGTGATTCACTCGGAATGGTGATTCAAGGAAATGATTCCACACTCCCCGTAACTTTAGATGAA
>JALOTI010000031.1 GCA_025457985.1 Leptospira sp. | reverse complement strand
GTTAGGAAAAAAGAAACAAATAGTAATTTGCCTATCCGGTCGCGGAGATAAAGACGTAACTGAAGTTTTGCGACTTCTCGGTGAAAAAAAGTAATGAGTAAAATCAAAGATTTATTCGAAAGTAAAAAATTCAAATCGGCATTTATCCCTTACTTCACGCTGGGTGATCCCAACTACAAGAACTCAGTTGAATATGGGAAAACGATACTAAGTAAAGGTGCAGACATCTTAGAGTTAGGTATCCCTTTTTCAGATCCAGTAGCAGACGGTCCAGTTATTCAAAGAGCCGTTGCTCGTTCTTTAAAAAATGGATTCAACTTTGAAACTATTTTTGCAGTTACTCGCGAAATACATAATCATCGTCCTGAAGTTCCACTTGTCTATCTAACTTATTTCAACCCAATTTACAGATGTGGCATAGATCTATTCTTAGACAAAGCAAAGGAAGCTGGAGTAGTTGGACTTGTTATACCGGACTTACCGTTTGATACAAAGGAGAGCACTGACCTCTTCCAAGCATTAAAAAAACGAGATATGGATTTGATCCATCTTGTAACTCCTGCAACCTCTAAAAAAAGAATGGAAGACATCGCGAAAACATCTTCAGGATTTATATACTACGTAACGAGTTTTGGGGTAACAGGTGAAAGGCGGGAATTTTCGATAGACCTAAAGGATCGTGTAAACCAACTCAGAAAGGTAATGAAACTTCCAATCTGTGCAGGATTTGGGATATCTACTCCCGAACAAGCCAATCAGATTTCTCAATTTTCTGACGGAATCATAATTGGATCAGCAATCCAGAGGATAATCGAAGAATCCAGTAAGGATGAGGGCGGAGTGGCGAATTTGGCTCCCTTGGCTGAATACATTACGAGTATTCGAAAATCAATCCAATAGTTTATGTTTCCAAATTTGTAATTTTTTTCTTAAAATTTCCAAAAACATTTGAGTCTTTCCAAAAATGCCAGGAGAATGGTCGGAAATTCCTGATTTTTTAAAAGAGGCTCTATGTCCGAAAAAGACGCAAAATCACTTACGATTTTGGACTATATTAGTTTAACTTTAGCTGTCATCGGTTCGGCAGGTGTCGTTGTTTCCGTGTTTATGACAGGCTGGGAATACGAATATTCTTGTTTGTTACTCGGGCTATTGTTACTTTTAATATCCTCATTCTTTGTTTACAAAACCATTGAGAAAGTATCTTCCGACAAACAAAAATCAGGTGCCCTTTGGCTCTCTTATGTAATCGCAATTTTTATGTATACGATGGTGAACACCTTCCAACCTTTGAAGGATTTGGAAGAAGATTCGATCTCAACAAGATTTCAATTTTTACGAGGATCCAATACTCGATTGGAAAACGAAGGCGAATCTGGACGGATCGAGTTTGTCCAATCGCAGATTCCCGCAAAGGCAAGAAGAGATATTAAGATTATAGGTATTACAACTGAATCCTTGGAAAAACTGCAAGGAACATGGCCTCTTCCTTGGAAATACTATGCAGATATAATTACGACATTCAAAGATACGA
The DNA here is from genome assembly GCA_025457985.1 of Leptospira sp. Lineage (GTDB taxonomy): Bacteria > Spirochaetota > Leptospiria > Leptospirales > Leptospiraceae > Leptospira_A. The sequence continues at coordinate 9,258 of JALOTI010000031.1, read as the reverse complement.
ACAATATTCTTATGTTCGATATTTTCTTTGTGGATTATAAGCCCGGTCAAACAGAGGAGATGGTTGAAGCTTTAAAAAATAATCGCAACGTTCTCTTTGACTACCCTATGGAAACCAGTGCCGAATCAAAAGAGGCAGTGCTTAATTTAGAAAAGAGAATTGATGTTTTGCGACGATTCCAGATTAAAAAAGTGGTCGATGAGAACGATAATGGTATCTCATGGGTGAAGTTTCCTCAGCCTCCTATTGAGCCTATCGGTGAACTATCAGCTGGTCTTGGTTTTGCGAACGTAAAAAAAGATGAATCTGGTCTAAACCGAAAAATGCCTCTAGTAGTAAAAGTGTACAACTCAGGCGAAAATCGTGAAACCGAATATTTTCCTTCGATAGACCTTTTGATTGTTTGTAAGTACTATGGTGTTGATGTTTCCAAAGATGTTGAAGTCAATATGGGTAAATATCTTAAGATTTCCAACATTCCAAAAAAGATAATAAAAGAGTTTAATATTAAATCTAGAAAGTTTGAAGAACGGGATATCATGCATGTCCCTAATGAAAATCGCGAGATAATAATTCCAATCGATTATGAAGGTCAAATGGAAATAAATTTCGTGGGAGGTCGGTATTCATTCAAACATGAAGAGATTTTTGAAGTCACAAGTGACTGGACTCCAGAGGTACTAGAACAAAACAGAATCGACAATAATATCTTTCTTGTAGCTATGTATTATGCGACTGGAAGAGGTGCTTCGAAAGATTCACACCTTTCTCCGTTTGGCGATATGTCTGGAATTGAGCACCACGCACATGCGGTAAATACCATTCTCAATCAAGAATTTTTGTCAACTGTTCCCAATTGGGGAATGTTTTTGATCTATCTCGGTCTAGGCTTGATGATTGGATTTTTACAGCCTCGTGTAAAGACACATATTGGTTTTGCAATCATGTTAACGCAGCTACTTGTTTATGGAGTCATCTGTCTTTACATATTCCAAGAATTCAATTTAATCTCTGTGCTACCGTCTGTAACCATTGAACAGATTGTTGTATTCGTTGCAATCATCGGTTTCCGAATTTTGACAGAGGAGGCAAACGTTAAATACATTCGCCAAACCTTCTCTAAATTCGTTTCCAAAGATGTTGTGGATGAATTGCTAAAACACCCCGACAACCTAGCGTTAGGTGGGTCTAAAAGAGAGATTACCATTTTTTTCTCGGATGTCCGAGGGTTTACAACGATTTCAGAACAATTGGGACCTGAAGATCTAGTAAAACTTTTGAACGAGTATCTTTCTGCAATGACAGATATCATAATTGAATACAAAGGAACCATCGACAAGTATATGGGAGATGCGATTATGGCTTTCTGGGGCGCTCCCGTACCTTTGGAAGACCATGCATACTACGCTTGTGTCGCGGCACTGGCTCAGTTGGACCACTTAAAGGTACTCCAACAAAAATGGGCTGAGCGAAATGTTCCAGTTATCGATATTGGATGTGGTCTCAATTCGGGACCTGCCGTCGTGGGAAATATGGGTTCCTCCCATAGGATGGAGTATACTTGTATGGGTGATACAATCAACCTAGGATCAAGGCTAGAGGGCTCCAACAAAATGTACGGGACTAATATCATCATTTCTGAATATACCTACGAAAAAGTCAAAGATAGAGTCGTGGCCAGGGAACTTGATTTGGTCCGTGTAAAAGGAAAAACGCAACCTGTTCGTATTTACGAATTGATTGGAATCACGAACCCAGAAGATATGGAGAAAATGAAGCGGCCTCTCCAGAAGGCGGCGACATGAAGTTTCCATGCCATCATATCCATACCTCGACAAAATCCAGTTCCCTGAAGATCTAAGAAAGCTAAAGGAAGCGGAACTCCCTCTGGTCTGCAGAGACCTCAGGGAGTATATCATCGACACCCTCGCCCATGTGGGAGGTCATTTTGCAAGTAATCTCGGTGTTGTTGAACTTACCGTGGCTCTTCACTACGTCTTCGAAACTCCTGTCGACCGACTGATATGGGATGTCGGTCATCAGACCTACCCGCACAAAATCCTTACCGGGCGAAAAAAGGAGCTTCCGACAGTTCGTAAATGGGGTGGCCTATCTGGATTCCCAAAACGTGAAGAATCCAAATATGACTTATATAACACGGGTCATGCGGGGACTTCAATTTCGCAGGCTTTAGGTGAGGCATGTGCCAGGGATTTAATTGGCGAAACTTATAAGGTTGTAGCCGTTATAGGGGATGCATCCATAGCGACCGGAATGGCACTTGAAGCCATGAATCATGGTGGTCACGTTAAACCGAATATGATCGTTATTCTAAACGATAATTACATGTCGATCTCTAAGAATGTTGGTTCAATCTCTAATTATTTGAACAAGATCATATCTTCCCAAATTTATAACAAAGGAAAAGCATTAGTCTATCGATTCTTAAAATGGATTCCATTAATTGGACCAGCACTTGAAACCATGGCGCATAACATGGAATCTTCGTTCAAACATTTTATGTTGAGACCCGGTGGTCTTTTTGAAGATCTTGGATTTACTTACTTTGGACCTATCGACGGGCATGATGTCGAGAGGGTAGTGAGTATGTTAAAAAACCTTTCGCAAATAAAAGGGCCGATTTTGCTCCACGTTCTCACTCAGAAAGGGAAGGGATATAAACCTGCCGAAGCCGATCCTATAAAGTATCATGGTGTGACTCCATTCAACAAAGAAGACGGTAAAATGGCTTCGAGTGATTCCAATAAAATTGGTCTCTCTAAAATCGTGGGAAAAACTCTGATGGATCTCACAAAAAAAGACCCTCGTATAGCAGTCATTACTCCTGCTATGATCGAGGGCAGTGGACTTCGAGAGTATCAAGAAGCCTACCCCCAACATACATTTGATGTTGGTATCGCCGAACAACACTCTGTTGCCTTTGCAGGTGCAATGACCAATGGGGGAGTAATTCCTTACATGTGCATTTATTCTACTTTTTTAACACGCGGTATGGATCAACTCGTCGAAGACGTCTCGCTAATGAATCTTCCCGTACGATTTGTAATCGATAGAGCGGGTGTTGTTGGACCTGATGGAGAAACTCACCAAGGACTTTCAGATCTTGGTTACCTTGCTGGACTTCCTAATATGGACATCATTGTTCCCAGTTCAGCTCAGGATATTATCGATTCACTTCATTTTCTTCATTCCTATGAAGAGCATCCTATCGCGATTCGATTCCCCAAAGACACTGGAAATCTCTCTGAACTCCATTTTGATACTCCCAACACAATTACAAAAGGAAAAGGAAGAGTGTTGCAGGAAGGTAAACAGGTTTTACTTGTATCGATTGGTTCCATGCTCCCAATCGCGAAGCAAGTGACAAAGCTTCTGGAAGAACAGGGGATTTCCGTATTTTTAATAGATCTTTTTTGGTTACGGCCTTTCGATAAAGACTTACTGTTTCGAGCGATAGAGGCAACGGAACGTTTTGCCATCTTAGATGAAAGTTATATCCACGCTGGTGCCTCTGGTTTTTTGCTGAATGAAATTCCCCCTACTTTATTGAATAAATTCTTAAAAACCTTCGCTCTTCCCTCAGAGCCCATCCACCATGGAGAGCGGAATCAGATTCTAGCCTACTATCAATTGGATGCTGAGGGAATTTCGCGAGAAATAAATCGCTTATACAAAATTTAGTTTTCAAGGAGAAATTTCTACCTTCCGAAAATAGGATAAAATAGGTAGGGATTTTTTTGTCTACAGCAGATCAAAGCATTTCTTTCGAACTAGCAAAAGAGTTATTTAGAATCGGCGATTTCGATCGAGCCGAGTTTCAACTTCGAAGTTTTTTAGAATTAGAAGAATCAGAAGACGGTTATTTCTATTTGGGGCTTGTTCAAAATGCACAAGGTAAACCAAATGATGCACTTAATTCCTACTATAAGTCAGTAACTCTAAATCATGAATATGGCAACCCTTGCAATGAAATTGGAGTTTTGTTACTTCGAATGGGTAAAGATAAGGAAGCTGTCTATTGGTTGAAAAAATCGATTCGATGCACAAAAAATGATGCACCTCATATTTCTTATTTCAACCTTGCTACTCTCTATAAACTTTGGAATCGTCCAGAACGTTCTCTCCAATATCTGCACAAAGCTTTGAGCCTCAAAAAAGATTTTTTAGAAGCGAATCTTTTATGGGAAGAATTAAAGTCAGACGAAGCACCATCTAGTTAATTTCCAAACGTAAGGGGAAGAGGGACTGTTATCTCTCCTTCCCATTTTGGGATTGCAATCTTTTCACCATTTAACTCTAGGTATATGCCAGAATCGTCTTCAATCAAATACTTAGACAAGTCCTTTGCCGCATTCCAATTGAGTCTATATTTTATTTTTTCCTTTGTTGGATCCAAAGCGATGATTCCATAGGTTTCTGATTCATAGATTTCCAATAGTCCAAATGGAAGTTCTTTTCCATCATCTGTATAAAAAATCAGTTGTTCATCTTCCCATTCCACGTGTAGTATATGGCAAGGGAAACCATAGATTTGGATATATCCATGTTCACTCAGATCGCCGAATGTATTGTAAATGTAAACTCCGTCGTTGCTGGAGACCAAATTGGATCTAAAATAGTGAAGGATTTCTTCTTTGGTGATTTCATTACCGCGAAAGATCCATTTGTCATGTGTATCGATATAGATTTCAGAATCAAAAATTCTAGGCATACTTATTTATAGCGAAATGCAAAACCCTTCCAGACGGGAACAGTCGATCTTGATTCATAGGTATTTGTAGATCTACCCCTTGAATCCATTGTATGTACTGACATATTATCCACGACCGAAGTTTTTTTCTCCACCATCCACACTCCATCCAATTTCCTCTCAAATAAATCCTTTTTGATACTAGGGACGAATTCAGAGAATGGAAGTCCCTCGGGGTTTCGGATCACTATATCGCCTAAAATCTGGAAGGGCCGGGTGGGTCTTTCCCTAACAATCTCTATCTCCTCCCAACTTTTTTTTTGGTACCGGGAATAATACCTCGTGTATTCGGGTTCCGGAATGAAGTCGATCGTTGAACAGCCGATGAATGACAAAAGGATGAAAAACATTGAAAATTTAATACGCATTCTATCTAATTAGACAAAATTTGCTATACATTGTGCTAAAAGCCATAGGATAAGCAAAGAGAGATAAAGGCCCCAAGCTTTCATGGAAGAAACAGAAATCGGGAAACGAAAACGGGAAAATGTCCTCAAAATCGGCTATTCAACACTAGACGAGATTGAGGAAAAGGTTAAGGCGTTTCGCGTGATGAACCAAAACGCGGTTAAAAAGCGGTATTTGATAACTCGTGATCCGATTCTAGATCCACAAGGAAAAATTCTCATCGCGAAGGCGCAAGAGATCGATGTCTCAGCTGCAAAACTCCTACGCCGTCATTTTAAGGGCGGAGATTCTTTTAAGGTCTTTCAGCCAGATGAGGGACTAGTAATTATTTCTGATATGTCTACAATGGAAGGGGTTTCGTTTTCAATGGATATTGTGACCCAGATAATGAATTTGGGTGGCGGTGCCTATGAAGGATTTATAGATCGAGTTGATAGTTTTGAGGACTTTATCGAACTTTTGAAGAAAAACCTTTTTCCAAGAATGATTATCGTTGGTTTTTTACCAAAAGAAAAGATTCAAAATGAAATCATCAACTTCGTTAAAGTCAAACGACTAGACAATTATCTAAGAGCCTTGGAGTTAACCCACTCGGTCTTCAAACCCACGGCGTACTTTCCAAAAATCAAACAGGTAAACATTTCACAAGAAGATCCTAAATCTTGGGGAAGGTTTGTGGTTGAAATTGTTCGCGAATACACAAGACCGTATTTTGTAGAAGAGGTTTAAACGTCTCCTATAAACTATAGTAGCGAACACCAACCTTAGGTAGCCCTAAGGTATTGCTTTCTATAACTGAAGAATTACTATACTTCGTAAAATATCAGATTCTCATAGAGTTCTTTTGGCAAATTGCCGCTTGCATCCATATACTTTTTGTATTTGTTTTCGTGTTCTTTATGCTGTCTAGTTCTGATGTTCTTGAACCTGTTGTGAAGTTCTGTAAACGCAGGTTGTGTAGAAACTTTTTCCCGTATCGTTTTGTGGAATGGAATATGTCGGTAAAAAATCGAACGCACTACACGATTGACTCGTTGCACCCCTTCCGATTCATAACGTATCCACATAGCATAGTCGTATGCAAATTTATCTCTGTCAGTGCGGAATCTTTTGAACTCTGATGTAATTTTTTCTTTTAACTCTGGAGAAAGATCCTTACTTTTTTTGTAAAATTGCACATAATCCGTGTAATCTGCAGTTATAGACGGTATTCCTACGTTGTTCCAATCGGGACCTAAAATATTTTTACAAAGCTCCCAACGGAAGGCTGCAATTGCCTCCAACATAAACGTTTTGAGATCGCCCGTTACAAAGTGCGGTATACATATCCGCCCTCTTGACTCTTTTGAGCCACTACCTCTAAAAATTGAGAGATCTTGCCACATCATAATTTTAGGACCAATGGATGGTACTAAAATAAAATCTGGGATGACAGATCTTTGAATAAATTCGTTTTTGATTCCGATTTCCTCGTTTCTATAAAGAACTTCCCGGTTGAATGCCGTATAATCAATGCTCAATATATATTGTAGGGCTTTTTCAACATCGTCTTTTGAAACAAAACATTTATCAAGTGGTAAGGTTATGTGATATTTTGTAAGTATTGGGAAGTGGCTAGCAATATTACCTGAAGTTAGTCGAACATTTGGTTCATACATCGCCGAGATTTCATATCCAAGCCTTGCTTCACCAGTGTCGTAATCTGGCGGAATGTCTTTATCAGATTTGATTGCAGAATCTTTTAATTCTAATTTTAATTTTTCGAAGAATGTTTGACCGAGTTCGTCTACGGAAGTAGGAATAGAGCGACTGTATATCTTTTCTAGCCAATCTGTTCCATGGTGGATTGGTGCACTTGGGTTTCCGCCAGATTGATAGAGTCTACTTGTCAATTCTACGATATGTCCTTCATCTAAAAGTGATTCATCAAAATATCCGTAACGTAACATAAGTTCGACGGCTTTAGGTGCTCTTTTCCCATCCCGGAGCCATTTTTCGAAGGACTTTTTGTAAACATCCCAATAGGTTTTTGCGATGGTTCTACGGATCTTTCGATTTTCGGGTTCTGGATCTAGAGGGTTTTTAAAAGATTTGAGTTTTACCATAAGAGTGGAAAACTCTTTCACAGCATCAGGGTCAGCCTGGGCATAATTGAGAATTTGACTTGCTGAATTTAGGAGTTCCACTTTTAGAGCGGCAGTGTCAATACCGGCTTTGATACTATCTCCACCTTCTGCAATTAGTGCATCAGAATCTTTTTTCGCTGAAAGTTCATGCGCATATTTTTTTGAAAGTTCGTTTTGTTTAGATTCTAACTTATCAAGTGAGTTTCCAACATTTGCAAATTGTGATCCAAAGATCTGTTTGTATTCCTCAAGCATCATCAATGATTTTTTCAGAGCCCATTCCGTAATTGGAAGCAGAGTAGTGGATGGTATTGTGGAATACCCAGTACTAAACAAATCAAGTGTTAAGTTGAACTTTTCAATAAGCGAATTTTCACCATTGAAGAGCATTAAAAATTCTTCTGAAAGATCGTAAGCTTCCTTTTGCAATATTTCGAATAACTCACGATATGTTTTAACATAACTTTCTGCGGCACTTTGTAACAAACTTGGATCGGCTTCAAATAGAGCTTGTGAAATTTTAGGGTTTACTGCTAATATTTTACGAATGAAATGAAATTCAGCATCATTCCACTCAACAGTTTCAGCATAATCTTTTTCGAAGAATTCTCCATGATCTTCTTCAAGAAAACCGATATTAGGTTTGTCCGGTAATATTCCCCCATGTTCTTGAAACCCGGCGAGATTGTTTCGAATGGCTCGCATAACAGGATCAATTATATTTTCATCCCGAGTGATTAAACCTCCAGGTTGGATATCTGGAAAAATAGCTGGATTTAAAATATAATATACTGCGCCTAAATTATCTATTGTTTGTGTAACTTTTGAAGAAAGACCTTTAATAGCTAAAATTCTTTTATAGAGTTCCCCGATCTCTTTCAAAAGGGTTCTCACTGCCATAACCCCGACGGAAATTTTAGACGTAAGAGTTTTTTTTGCGTTTGATTGATTCATCACATAAGTGGAGATCAGGCAGGAAGTTTTTGCTCGGATAGTATAGGGATACGCACTACCTTCTAACAAAGCAAAGATGCCAGGTGTAAGGTTTGCACCTTCCAAGCTGTATAAGATTAGGCTGGTATCACCCAGATTTGCTTCCACTCGCACAGATCCTTCATGGATGATGTTTAGGGAAGTAGAGGTTTATTGGGAATCTAAGGTTTCCAACAAAACCTATTAAAGAATCGCCAAATTGCAAAATACTTTTTAGAAAAAACCGTAATGTTACAGCCCCAAATCACAATTCCTTCAAAAAAAGACATCCCAGTCCCTGGTGACAAATCGATTTCCCACAGAACTGTTCTATTTTCTGCGCTTTCCCAAGGAAAATCGCAGATCCAAGGATTTTTGGAAGGTGAAGATCCTCTCAGAACCATGGCATGTTTTGCAAAAATGGGAGTGGAATTTGAAAAACAAGCGCCTGGAAAGTATCTCGTTTCGGCACCTGGTAAACAGAATTTAAAAAATCCAGATGGTGATTTGGATTTCGGAAATGCTGGCACAGGAATTCGCCTTTCTGCTGGCCTATTAGCAGGGCTACCAAATCGAGTTGCTGTTTTAACTGGTGATGAGTCACTTTGCAAACGTCCAATGGCTCGAATCATTGATCCCATTTCGTATATGGGAGGAAAGATCACATCCGTGAATGGAAATGGGCGAGCTCCTTTACGTGTGGAAGGAAGCCAACTCAAGAGTTTTACATACAAAAGTCCAATTGCTTCTGCACAGATCAAAAGTGCCTTATTATTGGGAGCGATTGCATCTGATGTTTCCTTGGAATATGAAGAAGGGGAATTGTCACGTGATCATACAGAAAATATGATTCGATTCCTCGGTGGACGAATTGTACACAGATCACCAATCCATTTTTCAATTGAACCACCATATGATTTTAAAGGAACAAGTTTTATCGTTCCAGGAGACCTTTCCAGTGCAGCTTTCTTTATTGTGTTC
>JALOTI010000463.1 GCA_025457985.1 Leptospira sp. | reverse complement strand
TCATTTATGATTTCATATTAGAGGACCTAAGTCTCAAAAATTTTGTACCAAACTTAATTCTTTCTCCTAATTCAGTTCTGCATTGGATTCTATTGTTTGTACTATTGGATTTTCTGTTTTATTTTGCCCATAGATTAAGCCATGAAATTAAAATTTTATGGGCTTCACATGTTGTCCATCACTCCAGTCAAGAATATAATTTAACTGTTGCTCTACGGCAGTCTTTTGTTAGAAACATAGGAATTGGAATTTTTTACCTTCCTTTGGCAACGCTGGGTTTTCCAATCGAGTCATATTTAATTGTCGATGCACTCAATCGAACGTATCAGTTTTGGGTTCATACTCGTTTTTTTGATCGATTACATCCCTTTTTTGAATTGATTATGGTAACTCCTTCTCATCATAGAGTTCACCATGCTATGAATCCAGAATACATTGATCGAAACTACGGCGGCGTCTTTATCATTTGGGATCGAATTTTTGGGACATTCCAACAGGAAGTCTTGACTCCGAGATATGGTCTAGTTACTCAATTAATAAATTCAAACCCGATATACGCAAACTTGCATGTGTTTCGCGACCTATTTTTTGATTTGTATCAAACAAAGAATAAATGGGAAGGGCTTCTTTCCTTCTTTTCTTATCCATCTATAAGACCAAAAGATTTATCGGTCACAGAGACAAATTACAATCGATCTCAAATTGATTCGACACAGTATCGACCTTGTATGAAAACAACTTCAGGAAGGGTTTATCTTTTTTTACAGTGGTCTATACTATCAATATTCGCATTAAGTTTTATCAAAAAAATTTCTTTATTTAATCCTATGCAGATTGCTGCTATCGTAATCATTTTTGTGAATTGTTTTTATAGTTTAGGCGATTTTATTAATCGAAAAAAGATTTTATGGAATTATGAATTAGTAAAGTATTCTTTTTTGGCAGTTTTGATATATGTCTTTTACTTCTAAATCTGGTAATTTCCCAAAAATTGCAATTATTGGAGCAGGAGCTGGCGGCTGTTTTTCCGCAATACAAATATTTGATGCACTAGGTGGCGATTGTTCAATTCAAATTTTTGAAAAAACCAAGGAGCCACTTTCCAAATTACGAATTTCAGGAGGAGGTCGATGCAATGTTACACATAATCTTTTCGACCCTGAGGCTCTCTCGCTAAAATATCCAAGAGGAAATAAGGAATTAAAATATGCATTTCAATCATTTCAGCCTAAGGACACTATAGAATGGTTTCGCCAAAAAGGTATTAGGTTAAAAGTTGAAGAGGATGGAAGAATGTTTCCTGAGTCCGATTCTTCAGAAACAATAATCAATTGTTTTTTAGCGGAACTTCAGAAGAGGAAAATTCCCATTCATTTTTCCAAATCTCTTGTAGGTCTGTCCAAAGAGGAAAACAATTTTAAAGTTCTTTGGGAAGGAGGGGATTCAAGTCATTTTGATCGAGTCGTTTTTGCAACAGGCTCAAATCGAAAGATTTGGAGTTTACTTGAGATTTTAGGTCACAAAATTGTAACTCCGGTTCCCTCACTTTTCACATTAGGTATTTCTGATTCGGATATAATTAATCTTTCAGGTATAACCGTACAAAACGTCCAAATCAAGATTCTGCCTAAAGGTAAACCTCAATATGGACCGATTCTAATTACGCATTGGGGTTTTAGTGGACCTGCGGCGCTAAAACTTTCTGCTTTTGAGGCAAGACTTTTTTCTGAGTTAGAGTATAAAGCAAACATAGCTATAAATTGGTTAGGTGATAAATCCACCTCCGAAGTAGAAGGGTTTTTTCTTCAGACTAAGGAAAATTCACCTAATACTAAATTGTCTAGTTGGAATTTTAATCTGCCAAATCGACTTTGGGAATGGATTCTTCAAGATCAACATTTATCTGGTCAGAAAAGACTTTCGGAATTATCAAATCACCAAATCAGAAATCTAGCGTTGAAGGTAACGGCTTCCGAGTTTTTAATGACATCAAAATCTATTTTCAAAGAAGAGTTTGTTACTGCAGGTGGGGTTTCCAGAAAGGATGTTAATTTTAATAAAATGGAAAGTAAAGTCATTCCAGGGATCTTTTTTACAGGCGAAGTAATTGACGTTGATGGAATTACAGGTGGCTTCAATTTTCAGAATGCCTGGACGACCGCGACTCTTGCCGCCCAAGGATTAAAAACTTCTTTAAATCATTTAACTATTTAATTTTGTGTATTTGGATAAAATCCACTGTTTGTGCGACTGATCCTGGTGCACCAGATAGTATGACCACTGTGTCGCCTGACTTAAGTTTGCCTTCCGACTTCAATGTTTTACTCATAAAGGCAATCATATCTGGAAATTTATCCATCATTGGCATCACAAAAGGTTCAACTCCCCAATATAACTTCATCTTTCGTGATGTTCCCAAAAACGGTGTAAAAGAATAAATGGGATTTACTGGTCTAAATTCGGAAGAGAGTAACGAAGAATATCCAGATCTTGTAAAATTGATAATTGCCTTTGCATTTATGGAACGAGCAATTGTCTCAGCCGCATTTCCTAGTGCAGTTCGTTCCATTTCAGTTTCTCTGTCCATTTGTCTTAGGTGGGCCAAGTAGACATGTGATTCTTCCGCAGCTTTGATGATACTTGTCATTGTTGAAACGGCTTCAACAGGAAATTTTCCAGATGCTGTTTCGCCAGACAACATA
>JALOTI010000462.1 GCA_025457985.1 Leptospira sp. | reverse complement strand
AACACAATCCGCCTATAGCTAGGATTCATAAAAAAGCTGCGTCTTGGAATGTTTATTACCTTTTACTCATTCATGGAATGGAAGGCAGTTCGGAATCTCATTATATGGTAAGTGTAGGTAAAGAGGCCCTAAATCGCGGGTACGGGGTAATTCGAATGAATCTCCGAAACTGCGGTAGAGGAATTGGTCTTTCCAAAAAACCCTACCATGCTGGACAAACGGATGATATTGAATGCGTTGTTCATTATATTACAAAGAAGTTATCCCAGAAGATTTTTATAGCTGGGTTTTCATTATCTGCGAACATGGTGCTCAAATACTTTGGAGAGGGTCGACGGACAGAAGCCAGAGCATTTTCAGCAACCAGTCCCCCACTCGATCTTCGCAGGAGTTGTGATTTTATTGACTCCAAGGCGGGCAGTTTTTATCGAAATCATTTTCTAGAGACGATGAAAGAAAAAGTTTCATCAGGCATTTACGATATCCCAGATAAAATGAAGGAACGTGTTTCGAAGAGTAAAACTTTTTTCGATTTTGATGATTTTTTCACGGCACCAGTTTCTGGTTATGCGAATGTATTAGAATACTACAATAAGTGTTCATCTATAAAGTACTTAGGTGGAATTAAGTCAAAGGGACTAATCGTCCATGCAAATGACGATCCTGTTGTGCCATCTGAGGTTTGGCATGAAATACCTTGGAAAAAATATCAAAATCTAAAAACCGTTTTAACGGAAAAAGGTGGTCATGTTGGCTTTATTTCCGATCCCTCACCGGAATACCCGGAAGGCCGTTGGCTTCCGAAGATACTTATGGATTTTTTTGATTCAGAACGCAAATAATCGCTCGGGAGATTTGTATGAGAGACCTATTGAAAGATTGTATTTCGGAAGAGTCCGGATTTGTCGAACTTAGATACCACCATAAAGAAAGTCGTTCCTTCTTTGCTGAGAAAGGGCGTGTTGAGTCAACTGCCCTTCGCAAGAGAACAGGTATAGGTGTTCGCGTACTTGAAAATGGAACCTGGGGGTTTGCCTCCACAAGCGAACTGGATAAGGTATCTATTCAAAATGCGATTCTTACTGCAAAAAAAGCTGCAAAACTAAGCTCATCACTACGATCAGAGAAAATTCCCAAACTTCCCCGTGCCGATTTTTATGTGGGAGATCGTATAGGAACTGGCATTGAAGATTTTCGCAATCGATCTTTGGAAGAAAAATTAAAACTCGTATTAGATGTCCAGACTAAGGCACAGAAGTCATCACCAAACCTACAATCAGTTGGGTGCGGATATTCAGAAATTTACGAAGAAAAATCCATTGTAACTACGGATGGAGCAGATTCTTTTTTTTCTATCGTTCGACCTGAATTTCGAGTGAACGCTGTTGCAAAGGAAAATGGAAAAATGGAGTCGGGTTCCCATTCCATAGGAGTTACCGGTGGATGGGATTGTCTGTTTCGAGCACAGAACCCAGAACAAATCTCGGAAGAAGCCTGTAAGACTGCGATTGATCTTTTAAAATCTACTCTTCCCGAGGGTGGGATTTCTACTGTGATTCTTTCGCCATCTATTGTCGGACTTCTTGTGCACGAAGCGATTGGACATACGGTTGAGGCTGACTTTGTTTTATCTGGATCGGTTGCCAAAGGTAAGATTGGGCAAAGGGTAGGTTCCGATTTGGTTTCCCTTGCGGACTCAGGAGTTTCTGAATACTACGAAGGTGCCGGCGGAACCATCCCCGTCGATGATGAAGGGATTCTTCCTCAAAAAACAATGATTATAGAAAATGGAATTCTAAAATCTTACTTACACAATCGCGAAACAGCTGCTAAATTTGGAGTCGCACCAACTGGATCAGCCAGGGCCTGGGAATATAGCGATGTGCCTCTTATTAGAATGAGAAATACCTTCTTACTTCCTGGGGATTCGAGTTTGGATGAAATGATAGCTAATACCAAGGATGGCTACTTTTTGGATGGACCGAAAAATGGGCAAGCAGATGCAACTGGTGAATTTATGTTTGCAGTTCAAAAAGCCTATCGAATTAAAAATGGAAAAATCACAGAATTACTGAAGGGTGTCACCGTGTCGGGTCTTGCCTTTGATGTTTTACAAAATGTAGATATGGTAAGCAAAGAATTCAAATGGGATTTGGGTTCTGGTCATTGTGGGAAAGGTCAACCAGCAAAAGTGGATGCGGGTGGTCCTTATATTCGCACAAAAGTATTATTAGGCGGAAAATAATGGATCATTCCTCCCTTTCGCAAAAATTAGAAAACCAAAAAGATGAACTCTTAAGACTGGTTAAAAAAGCAAAGGCTTCTGGAATTGAAAATGTAGAGATATTTTCCAGCTTTGGCTATTCTGAAGATGTAAGTTTAGAAAAAAATGATTTAAACACGTGTACGGCGACAGAAGAAAATATGTTTGGAATCAGAGTCATCGACTCTGGCCACCAAGGGTTTATCATCTCTAACCATCTACCTAGTTTATTTGATTCCATAAAAGAAGCTCAGGCTCTAGCCAAAAGCCAGTCAACTCCCGATTATGATTTATGCCTTCCCGAACCAGAAGAACTAACTCCGGTTACGGGGAAATATGATACAAATATTGACCAGTTGGGAATTGAAACTCTTGTCGAAATTGCAAAAACGTCATTAGAGTGGAGAAAGGATCAGTTTGTCCTAGTTAATATCGATTCT
>JALOTI010000030.1 GCA_025457985.1 Leptospira sp. | reverse complement strand
TGTGCTTTATGAATTCCTAATAAACCAAATTGGCTTTCGAAGGCAACTTTCTCTGGGGAATCAGCCCAAACATTTGGCCAAAATCGAATCGATGGCTCCAACATAAGTCCTTCTTTCCCACCCAGAGGAAAGTATCGGTAATACAGTCCAAGACCAACAGATCGAGTACGGTATCTATGAGTGCTTCCTGGTGTTATATACTTTGCACCGTAGATAAGTTCAGAAGCTAATGCTTTTTCGATTGTCGCTTCCACAAAATCTTTGTTAGGATTTTGCCTTGGGAGCCACACCTCAGCTTCGTTTCCAAGAAGAGGAACATCAGTGCGTAATCCTATTGATTGAGATAAAAATAAATCATCTAGACCATTTTCAGACTGAACTCTGTAAAAATGTTCTTTAAACTCAAGTCTCAAATCTAAGTTAGGCGTAAAAAGATAACCAAGGCTGAAGCCAGTTGTATATGGTAGGTTGATTTTTAATCTTTGTGCTTTTTCATCCGGAGTGAGTGCTACTCCGTTTCTTGCATCAAAATTTAAATTAGAACCGTGGGAATAACCGAATAGAAACTTTTCTCCATAGTATGTCCCTGCAATATTCCATCCTCCAATAAGTGGTTGACTCACTCCAGTTTGGACGGAAATCGAATCGGAAAATATGGATTGGGTTTGTACTACCAATAGAAGCGAAAAAAGCGAAAGTGTAAAGATTCTTGACATAGAGTCTCCTTGTTTTAGCCTCCAGTGTAGCCCAAAGTCGAATCGCTGTCGCACCACCCGATCGGATGGAACCAATTAATTCATGATACCTTCTCTATTTATTTCTATATTTTTGGGTTTTGGCTTCATTCAATGTTTGCTTCTATTTTTCTACTACTTCCGGCTTCGCGATTGGAAGGTAGGTTCACTTCCGATGGCATTTTCGTTTCTAATCTTATCTTTGGTATTCGGCTTCTCCATTCTGTATTTGAACGGATTGGCTTTAGAGTTTCCGCATATGGCTAGGATCGGATTTTTATTGGGTGCTCTAATTGGACCGATATTTGGGATAGCAATTCGAGCACACCTAGGTTATCCAAAAGACTTTTGGGGGGAATACCTTCCTTTTTTGGTTCCCATGGGAATTCTCATCTATTCATTTCCTTTTTTTCTGCAAAGCTCTGCTGAGAAATTAGCCTTTATCCGTGAGGATTTAATCTCTCCTCATCCAGAGTGCACATCTATGAGTTTGCTTGCCGTCTTTGCAAATGCAGTTTTCTTTGGGCGAGTTTATTTCCGCTTGAAAGCATTTGAAGATGAATTTCCAAAGGAATCTTTACAGGAAGTAAAATTATTTCAGAGATATCTGAGAACCTCATCCTTTATCTTCTTAACTATATGTATCCTTTATATATTCGTTGAAGACAGAAGAGTTGATACCGTAACAAGTATTGCCATTGCGATATGGGTACTTGGTTTTGCCTGGTTTCGGTTTTACTCCGAATCAAATCAAAATCAAACGGAAGCTAACAAAAGTTTGTCCGAACCCAATACGGAACTTAAGTATACAAAATCCTTTTTGTCCCAAAGTCAATTAGAAGAAATGGGGGAGAAGATAAAATCTCTATTAAACGAAAAAGAAATATATAAGGATTCGGAACTTAGTTTAGACTTAATCGCCAAACATTTAAAAACTAACCACCAAACAGTATCACAGGTTGTAAATCGCTACTTCCGTAAAAGTTTTTTAGAGCTCATCAGAGAGTATAGGATACAAAACTCGAAGGAGCTCCTCATGCAAACAGATTACCCGATCTTACGAATCGGCCTCGACGCTGGATTCAATTCAAAAACGAGTTTTCTCCGA
Organism: Leptospira sp.; assembly: GCA_025457985.1. GTDB lineage: Bacteria > Spirochaetota > Leptospiria > Leptospirales > Leptospiraceae > Leptospira_A. The sequence goes on along the minus strand of JALOTI010000030.1, from coordinate 8,397 downwards.
GCCTTTCGAGAAGAAGTAGGATGCACTCCGAGTGAATTCAGAGATCGAAATGCCAAACCAGACCCAAAAAGGAATTGATCCTATTTGAAAATCCTTATAAAGACCTAGATATTTATCTTCTTAGCAAAACATCGTTTAGCAAATTTAAAAAGCGTGTTTGCTATCACAATACGCAATACAAGACCGTTTCGCATCTACACAGGACAAAAGTAAAATATTCGAAAGAGAAGTAAGAGAACTACTGTTGCTATTTGCCAAATCGAGACCAGCTCTGATTTCGTAAGTATCTCCGCTATTCCCCGAACACAATATATACACATAGGATGTGTCCGATAAATTTTGTGTAATGGTCCGAGTCGTCGATGTTAGTGCTCCCACCAAAGTGAAAGTTCCATCTATTGCATTGTTTGCGGCAAATGATTGCGAAGATCGGGTGTAGGCGTTACATGTTGCCGAACCGGAAACCTTACTTAGATACAGAGCTCTTGTACTTGGTCCAGAACTTGTAGTAAAACTAATAGCGTAGATATCTACGTCGGAAGCAGACGAGATCGTGCCAGCTCGACCCGTAAATAGGGACGTGTTGCTAGGAAATAAAAAACTAGAATTTACAAAGTTATCGTTGGTTTCAAATTCGCTGGAAGTAGATCCAACATTGCTCGCGTTAGATGAACTAGAAGATGGTGTAAACAAAGAAGTAATGAATAAGGTTCCGATTAAACAATCACCTCCAGCTGTCTCACAAAATTCCTCTTTATAACACTGCTCTCTAGGTGAGAACGGTGTTCCGCATTGGATGGTCAAAATACAAATAAAATTAAAAAGTAGCTTATATTTTCTCATTCGTCTAACGTATTACTATATGTTAAATTGTCAATATATAACTTAAGAATACGATACTAGTGGCTTGGTTGTTTGGGGGGCGGACGGCAGTTTCTCTGAGAGTTATCCTCTAGATTTTTTTAATATTTCCCAGATTTCTGTCATAAAAATCGCTACCAACCCGGATTCTGTAGGGGAGCTCCTAACGGGTATATATCGATCCAGGGAGCACTATGATCTGGCTTAAGAGTTGTATGTGAATGATTATTTGTTTCACTGCGTAGGCATTTCATAAGAGTTTTTCCACAACTAAGTCCCCATATCCAGAAACGATCTCCGTTATGCGGGACAGATTGCTCGTTACTAGTGATGAGTTCGCTTCGACCCATTCGACAATCTCAGGGCAGGTGTCGAAGTGCAGGAATCCAACAGGCTTATAGGCGACTCTATTTTTTACTCTTTAACAAGATTTTACTTTTGGACCAGTTAACGAAAGAAGTAACAATTAGTTCCATTTTATTGTGCAATCAGACTGTTTGCAATCCAACTCATTCTCTAAATGGTTTGGATTTGAGGAATATGAGGAGTTCCGAGAAATTGAAATGACCCGGAACTTTGTTCGTTACTCTTTTGTAAAAATGATTTGGAAGTTATTGACTCTAATCGAAGGGGGAGCACCCAAACAGCTAAAATTTGTTGAAGGTCGAATGTAGTCAATCGTGTAAGTTTTGCCTGAAGTTAAAGCTAGTGTAGAGGTTGTCTCACCGCCTGACGAAGATATTAAAGAAGTCGTATTATCTTTTAATAGAACTGATGTTGTAACAGTAACTGAATTACATCTGGGAGAGCTGAGAACAATACTTCCAGGTTTTACAGTGACTTTGTAATTTCCACTTTCAGGGAATGTGATTGTTCCCGTCATATTAGCTCCGCCACAGATAGTAAGGGAAGGACCCTCATATGTAAAAGCAGTGGAACCAGTCTCAATCGTCTTTTGACATGGGGAGCCTTGGTTAGTTGCAGCTAACAAAATAAGGAGATCCAAATCCTTGTCCCCTGAGAGTTTAAAACCATCAATTAGGTCTTCTTCTTTGGTATTCCTACAATTTATTGTAGCACAAATAGCGACTAACAAAATTGCTTTTATTATAAATTTCATTTTTACCTCAAATATGGACTTAAGATGCTAAAATTTTAAGTGTCAAGAAGACAAGCAAATATTCTAAATTTTGAAATTGTGCATCCAAAAATAATTGTTATTTTCCAAATTTTTTTAAGTAACGGAAATAGAGTCTATCGAATGTATATATATTCTAAAACTTATTTGATTTTATTCAAAAAAAGAACTATACCTGTTAAATGGTCTTTGTCGATTTCTTTATGACCTTACTTCCAAGTTTGAATCATGTTTTACACAATTCTCAATCTTCTAATAGAAGTTTAATTACTTTTGAATGGTTTATCTTTTGGCAAAATCAATGGCTGATACTCCCCATTTGTCTTTTGAGTTCCGATCTGCCCCTGCATCTAGAAGGATTTGAATCAAATCAAACCTTTCATTTAAAATGGCACTGTGGAGTTTCGTCGATCCATAGGAATCCAATCCATTGATATCCTTTTCAAGGATTAATAAAAGTTTTGTTGCTTGTCGATTTTCATTGATAATTGCCTGGTCTAATGCCGACATATCTTCACCACATAGGAATTTCATAAGAGTTTTTCCACAACTAAGTTCTCATATCCTGAAATAGTTTCCGTTATGCGGGACGGATTGCTCAATATGGAAATATAGTTGGCTTACAGGGGACTATATTTTACATTGATCAAAATTTGCACTTATTGTTTTGGTATGCTATCATTATCTTTGAGATTAAAAATATTGCTCAATGATTCATTATTGATTAATCGGTTAAATATGATTTGTCTGTGATCTTTTTCTTGAAAAGGATGTTTAGTGAAAATGACGGCATAATTCTCAGTTACAAAATCATCATATTCATCCTTTTTTTGTCCGATTACTTCCTGTATGGTTTTCAGATAGTCTTTGTTAAAGTGTAAATTGTCAGGATTAACTTTTCCTGCTTGAATGAATCCCTTTGTCTTACCTGAACACCTGCAAGGATTCTCGTTTCTTATAAGCCCGCACTTTCTATTCATAAAGTTGTAAAGATCTTTTCGTGCCCTTGACAACTTCTGCCTAAAATTATCTTTTGAAATATTCAATAGATTTGATCCTAAATCATGATTGACATTGAATAACTCGCCAAGTATGAATACCAATCTTTGGTCACGTTCCAGACACAACAACATTCCACTCATACAGGATAGTTTTGTTTCTTCAATTTCATCTCTCATCTCAGATACTTCCAATAAGGATAAACTTTGACTCGGAATTGAATCAAGCTGCTTTTCAACCATTTCAAATGAATCAGTTGCAAATTCTAACTTTGACTTTTTCATTTGCAGAAAGTGATTAAAAGTAATCCGATATAGCCAGGTTCTGAAGTTGCTCTCCTTTTTGAACTGAGAAAGCTTGGTAAATATTTTGATTAAAACTTCTTGTGTAATGTCTTGAGCATCCTGAACATTTCCCATCATTTTTAAGGCTATGTTATATATAAAATGTTGGTGCCTGTTGATTAAAGCTTCTAAGGCAGACATAGAGCCATTTACTGCACTTTCAATAAGCTCGTCATCTGACTTATCTCGGTAATTTGACGAAAACGGATTCTCCATCAGATGTTTTATTAAGTGCCGTTAGATTTTTGAACGGCACTGTTTATGAATTTGTCACGGCCGCATTTTTTTATCATAATAAAGAAGTAGAACTCCAAAAATAATCGGCATTGGTAGCATGATCCATTCTTGAAACTGTATATGTACTAATGTTGCAGCAGGCATTATTCCAAGCAGGATTAAAGTGCCATATTTTTCCCATTTGCTAAACATAAGTAAACCTGCGACTATTTCAACGAGAGCGACTACATATCGCCATTCGTCACCCAAAAGCCACTTATTGAAATTATCTACCGTCATTTGTAAGCCAATGGCTTTTGGTATTGCCGATAAAATAAACAATACCCCAAGAATTTTTCCCAGAATAATTTTCTTTACTTGTCCCATAGCTTCACTTTCCCTTTTTTTGGTACGAAATACCTTTAGTATCGTGTTCTTCTCTTTCTTTCTGGCTCATCGTATTGATGTTGGCCACAGAATTTAGTGGGCAACTTGCAGCAGTGGAAGTGCCAATTAACATAATAGCCACTACTCCAATTACTATGGCAATTGTCCCTGCAACGGCACCAAAGTACCACGCTCCAAGAGCAAGTACACCAATAGTCAGACGGATAATCCTGTCCGTCCGACCAAGATTTCTTTGAAACAACTTTTTACTCATAAATTTTCCTTTTTAAATGTTTGTAATACTAATTAGATTACAGTTCTTAAAAAGTGTGACAAGTGTCGTTTTAACTGCGCAGGTAAAGGGGAAATTCACCCGTAAACCTCTCATACAACCAAACATGATCGTCTTCCATCATTCGGCTCTTCAGATCGATAGTCTGTAAGACAATCCCCGTACATGGCAGGTGTTCCCTTAACAACATCGTATCAAACTAGTAAACCCTTCGCTCCAATCCCATTACAGAAGCTTCATCACTACTACGAAGTAGTCCGCCATTTTAAGAAATATTGGTATTCGGTCTCATAGGTCTCTCTCCTACTTGACTATTTCCCTTCTCCCTTTCATAAGGCTTCCTCTGTTCCCTCTTAAAGCCTGTATAGAGCTCCTACCTCCTTCATGACGTCTTCCGTATAGCCAGAAAGCAGAATTCCGCTATACTTGACTACTTAGAAACTTAGACAGAGTTTTTCCACAAGTAAGTCCCCATATCCAGAAATGGTTTCCGTTATGCGGGACAGATTGATCAGTACTTGTGGTGAGCTTACCGAACCATGGGAATCTAATTGACTATAGTCACGACTATAAGTATCATATATCTATGATAGTATCCAAAGGCGTATTAAAGTCAAAAATGCTTGAATATTTTCGAAAAGTGGAGGAAACAAAAGAAGAACTCATTGTAACTAGCAATCACGTACCCGTATTGAAAGTAATTCCAATCCATTCAAATAAGACCAAAACATGGAAAGAGATTTTCTCAAATCCTAACTCCATTTCTTACAAATCTTTGGAAGATGTAATCTCTTCCGAAACAGATGCTTGGGGTGAGCATAGTTTGTGATTCTACTTGATACTCATTCACTCATTTTCTGGATAAATGGGGATCCTATCCTTCCTCAAAAAAGAGTAGATGAGCTTGAAAGACTAGGATCTGAAAAAGTATTTTTAAGTAGCTTCAGTTTTTGGGAAATTTTTATAAAGGTAAGAAAAGGAAAGTTAAACCTTGGCGAGTCTTCAAAAAAATTTACGGAAAAAATCATTTCATCGCAGAAGCTAACAGTGATTGATTCCAATTGGAATGATTTTCTTCTCGCGAGTACATTTTCTTGGAAACATTCCGATCCCGTAGACAGAATCTTAGTAGCTCAGGCAAAGAACCGTGGATTGAAGCTCCTTTCAAAAGATTCTGAAATAAAAAAATACTACAAAGAGACGATCTGGATGTAATGGCAAGTCTGAGCCTTACGAAAATCTTCACCACATAGGAACTTCATTAGAGTTTTTCCACAACCAAGTCCCATATCCAGAAATGGTTTCCGTTATGCGGGACAGTTTGCTCAGTATGGAAATATAGTTGGCTTACAGGGGACTATATTTACAAACAGTTCTGGAAAGTAGAGAGAAAGGGGAAAATTAAAGACAAAACTAGGCAATATCAAAACTCTAAAAAAGTCTGCTTAGACTAAATACTAAACCACCAACTAATCCCCGATTCTCGATTTAATCATCTTCTCCTCTTCTTCATAGTCACCATTCATTCCAATCGTCACTCTCGGGGCCTGGTAGACCAAAGCCATATTCGTTTGTTAAAATGCCGGTTAGTTGTTGGTTACGTCTTGAAAAAATAAATACTATTTGGTGTATTATAGCGCATGGGGAATTTGATAAATTTCTATTCGCTAAAAGTTTTACCGAATGCAAAAAAAGAGCGGGAGGTGAGAGGGGTGGGTATAAAAATCACTTGAGTAGTTTTTGTTAGACCATAGAAAAGTCTTATGAAGACTATTTCTGTGACTGAATTGAAAACTCACCTTAGTAGGGAGATTCGCAAAGTAGAAAAAGGAAACAACATCTTAATTACAGATCACGATCACCCAGTAGCAATGCTTACTTCAGTTAGAAAAAATGGAAATGATTGGTCTCAAATAGCAGACAAACCGATGAAAACTTTCAAATTGCGACATAGTGTTACTGTTAATACATATCCATTGGAAATATTGCAAGAAGAACGGAAGAGATGATTCTCTACATCGATTCTTCTGTTTTTCTTAGGTTTCTCCTCAGACATCCCAACAGTCTAAACATAGTTAAAGAAGAGCATGAATTTGCAAGTTCAGAACTTTTAAAATTGGAGTGTCAAAGAGCCCTTATTCGATACAGATTAAATCAAGAAATTTATGATATGGGTTTTTTGGAGTTAACGGAAGCATGCCTTGATCTTCTATCTCGCATCAATCTTTTGAAAATAAATTCGGAAGTCATGGAATTGGCATCTCGAAACTGGGGAGTAGTTTTGGGAAGTTTAGATTCTATTCATTTAGCGAGTGCTCTTCACATACAAAAAGAGAAAAAAACTCGTTTGAAATTTTTAACGCATGATAAAGCATTATATACTGCCGCAAGAATTTCAAACTTTGAAGTAGTGGGTGTTGATTCGAAATAAATCTTTTTGGGCTCTTAAAGAATCGCTCCCAAGGTATCGCATTTAATATACACTATGGATGATTCAAAGTTTTATTTCACCAAATAGGAATTTCATAAGAGTTTTTCCACAACTAAGTTCTCATATCCTGAAATAGTTTCCGTTATGCGGGACGGATTGCTCGGTACTTGTGCTGAGCTCACTAAGACCGATTCGAAAAGTTCAGTGCATGCCCGCTCAGTGCAAGTGTCGAAGTGCAGGGATCCAATAGGCTTATAGGCGACTCTATTTTTATTGCGTAAGAACTATCATTATACGATATGTTTGTAAAACCAATCCTAGATTAAAAATTTAGATTGACAAATACGAAAGAGTATCGTATTTATTATCGTATGAAAGTAACGGCGATACTGCCTGATGATTTAATAACAGAAGTACGAAAATATTCGGAAGGAAAAAATATAACCGATTCTTTACAAAAGGCACTTTCAGAGTGGGTTAAACTTGCAAAAGTAAAAAAACTAAATGAAAAATTACGTGAGCAGCCGTTGACATTTTCGAGTGAGTTTACCGCGGAAAAAATTAGAAGAATTAATAGAACAAAATGATTTTGATTGATACTTCAGTTTGGATTGAATTCTTTCGAGGAAAAGAGCCTTATTTTTCAAAATTAGTTGGGTTGATTGAAGCTTCCGATGTAATTGCACACGAAGTTGTTTTTGGCGAACTTTTACAAGGATGCAAGAATAAAAGTGAAATTGCTTTTGTCATAGATTATTGGGAAAGTTTAAATAAAATAGTTTCAAATGGATCTTTCATACAAGCCAGTAAATTATCTTTCGAAAATAAACACTTAGAGAAGGGAATAGGTATAATTGATTCTATTTTGATATCTGAAACAAAGCAAAGAAATTTGAAGCTCTGGACTTTAGATAAAAAAATATTAAAACTTCTTCAAACACAGCATATTTACCAATTATAGCAAACACGTCGTATAACAGCGACTTTCTGCTGCGCCTCGGGTCTACGCCCTCGCTTGGCCGTCCTTAACGGAATTACATCATACACTTCCTCTCTCCGCAAACAACGCATGTCTTGAGTTTGCTTAGCCGTTTATGCTCTATATTATTAAATTTATACAAAAACAGATTTATATAAATTTTTTCTTCTTTCTATTTATGGCTTACAGCACTCAAGCTTTGCGCCGTAATGTGGATCTTTCAGCAGTTCATAGTATCCTGATTTTTTCAGTTTCTTTTCAAATTCAGGTTCTTCCCAATAACAAATTCGATCATGGGCAGTGATATAATGAGGATGAAGATGTTCCTTCGGATTCCAGCCGAGAATTTTTGTTTCATAGAATTTTGAATCGCATTCGACATATGGCCAATCTGGCGTTCCATACTCTTTCACATCTTTCGTACTGGCTGGATAAATGTGATTTTATCAACTGGTCGATACCTTCCTTTTCGATATAACTTTGGTAATATGGGCTTAAAAGAAATCCGAATACTGATTTCCTTGCCAAAGATCTTATATAATTCCTCGAGTGTAGTCTTTCCAGGTTGAATTTTCTCTATTTGGTCATTGTAAATCCAAATATATTTTCTTTTACCTAACTCTCCATAGTTGATATCTACTTCGTCTTCATTCACTTTTGGTTGTTCTGCTTTGCAAAACAAAATTGACAGAAAGATGACGATCCATGCTCTTCTCATATATAACTGTGACCATTCCCCGGACCTTTTGG
>JALOTI010000461.1 GCA_025457985.1 Leptospira sp. | reverse complement strand
ATTGATGAAGAAAATCAGAAAAAAATATTTGAAGCTTTTTCACAAGCAGATACCTCTACAACGCGAAGATTTGGTGGAACAGGTCTTGGGCTTACAATATCCTCACAATTACTAAAGCTTTTTGGATCCAAATTATCAGTTAAGTCATCACTTAACAATGGATCTGTCTTTTACTTTTCAATTCCTATAAAGGCTTTGTATGACTCCGAACCAATCACCACTTCTCCAGATCCACTAAAGAAAAAGCTAGAACCAAAATTAGAAAATTCTCTGTATTTACAAACGGGTGAGAGCTTGGAAAAAATCTTAATCGCAGAAGACAATCCTGTTAACATGATGTTAACTAGGGCGCTTGCGAAGAAAATATTCCCAGACGCCGAAATCATAGAAGCAAAGGACGGGAAAGAGGCAGTGATGTTATTCGAAGAATATAGTCCCAATCTAATTCTTATGGATATCCAAATGCCTGAATTGAATGGGTATGATGCGACAAAAAAAATAAGAGAACTAAAAAAGGGACAATCTATCCCAATCTTGGCTTTGACAGCTGGGACGGTAGCTGGCGAAGAGTCGAGATGTCTGGCCGCAGGCATGAATGATTATATCTCGAAACCAATTGTTCTTAAGACTATGTATGAAAAATTAAAAAAGTGGCTTATCACAGAGGATGTCAGAAAAACAATGTAATTATTGTGTTGGTATCCATCTCAAAATTATCAAAATCAATCGGTGACAAAAAACTTTTTTCAAATGTTGACTTCGGGATTTCAGAAGGCGAAAAGGTTGCTATTGTTGGAATCAATGGCTCAGGCAAATCGACCTTCTTACGCGCATTACTTGGTCGAGAGGAAACTGATTCCGGTCAAATCGTTAAAAGCAATCACTTAAAAATTTCTATTTTAGAACAAAATCCAATTTTTTTACCCGAAGAACGAATTATCGATCATATCTACAATGGCGAAAACAAAATTGTTCAATTATTAAAGCAATATGAGTTAGTTTGTGAGGCCTTGGGCAATGAATCTGATACTGCTGAAGAAGACTATACAAAAATCACACAAGAGATGGATAGACTCAGCGCATGGGACTATGAAAAACAAGTAAAATCCATATTAAAGGAATTAGGTGTAGATCACTTAGAACGAAAGATGTCCAGCCTCTCAGGAGGTATGCTAAAAAAAGTAGAACTTGCTAAGGCCCTAATTGATGAAAGCAATCTACTGATCTTAGATGAACCTACGAATCATCTTGATGTGAAATCGATACTCTGGCTTGAAGAATACCTATCCAATCTGAACAGTGCCGTATTACTCATAACTCACGATAGATACTTTCTGGATCGAGTCGTTGGCAAGATATTGGAATTTAGCAATGGCAATTATTACTTATACTCTGGTAATTATTCCGAGTATCTGAGCTTAAAAGTAGCCAGGGAAGAAACTCTTTACAAACAAGAAGAAAAAGCAAAACAATTTCTTAAACAAGAGATGAAATGGCTTAAACGGCAACCGAAAGCCAGAACTACAAAACAAAAGGCAAGAATTGATAGAGCTTCTGCCCTACAAAATCGAGAAAAACCACCTGAACAAAAAGAACTGGAGCTTTCTGTAGCTGCGAAGAGACAAGGAAAAACAATTCTCGAATTACATAATATTCAAAAATCCTTTGGCGACCGTAAAATCATTTCGGACTTTACTTATCATTTTAAAGCCAAAGAACGACTGGGAATCATCGGCGCAAACGGAATTGGTAAATCCACTCTCCTAAATATAATGGCAGGGAAAATACCTCCAGATTCTGGTTTTTTAAAACCAGGCATCAATACCAAGATCGGGTACTTCGATCAAAATAACCAAAATCTTCCGTTGGATAGAAATGTTCTGGACTATATCAAAGATGTGGCCGGAGAAATGATAGAAACAGAATCCGGAGAAAAGATCACTGCAGCAAAGATGTTAGAGCGATTTCTTTTCGATGGAAAACTTCAATACACACCTATCGGAAAATTGTCGGGTGGCGAAAAAAGGAGACTTTACTTAGTTCAGATACTAATGACCGGTCCAAATTTTCTGATCCTCGACGAACCTACAAATGACTTAGATATCCAAACACTTTCTATTCTTGAATCCTTTTTAGAAGAATTTCCTGGAACAGTTGTTACGGTATCACACGATCGATACTTTCTCGATCGTGTTGCCGAAAGTTTAATCCTCTTTCGTAAATCAGGTGCGTTGGATCTTTATGTTGGTACATTCTCTTCCTTTCTCGAAGAGGAAGGAATGGATTGGGAAAAAGGAAACATTGAAAAAGAACCAGAAGAACAACTAACGACAAACATAAAAAATAAGCCTGAGAAATCTCGACAATCCAATTCATCAAAAGACCAAAAGAAAATTCAAAAAATAGAGTCTGAGATCGCAAACTTAGAATCCAAAAAAGCAAATCTCCAAAAAGAAATGGAGTTCGTTTCTGAAGACTTTATAAAATTGGCGGAACTAACAAAAGAATTGAGTAAACTAGAGGAGGAAATTCTTTACAAAATGGAAGAATGGGAAACACTTCATCCCGGATGAAGACGGTTTACTACACAAGACTTCTCATTTGGACACCGATCATCACAATCAGTTATATCTTTGGGGCACATCTAGGATTTCAATTTTCATTTTTAAATAGCCAGGTTTCGCCAGTTTGGCCGCCTGAGGGGAT
>JALOTI010000460.1 GCA_025457985.1 Leptospira sp. | reverse complement strand
ATGAAGGTTTTCCACGAACCACAAACAACTCACCTTGGCAGGATACCTCTGACTTTTTGCGGTTATAACAAAAAACAATATTGGGACAAGAGATCGTACTTTCGATTAAAGAGATAAATTGGGAATGAAGGTCATTTGATTCAAATCCTTCTGTGAATGTAAAGATTAAAAGCTCTTCTTCCGTATTTTGTGCCTTTCTGATAGTTACGTACTTGAGTCCACCAATTTCCGCATAACGATCCCAGATGATTGTTGGTATCTTTCTTAAGAGCGTCCAGGTTTCTCTTAAAGTTTCATTACTTTTAATGGATTGGATTTTGCAATCTTCGATGGAAACAATCCGTCGAAAGTTACCACGTTGTCTGAGTCCAATCTTTGGCCCAGGAAAGATTGAAAAATCCATACGTGTTCGATATTCGTAAATTTGTTTTGCAGGTGATTCTTGAAGTTCTACTCCAAACAGGTCCCGATATAGTTTTTGAATGGGCGAAAATTTTAAGTTTATTTGTGTTTCGTAATTTAAATGTTGCCCTATGCAACCTCCACATTCTCCAAAGTATTTACACCCAACATGAGTCCATTCCGTATTTCGTTGGATATGTATGGTTTTGTGAGAACGGGCTTTTGGTCTTCTTTTAACAGGTTCAACTTGAACCTCATCACCTATCAAAAGATAGGGGAAGTCTACATTTTGGCCTTTGGAGTTGGTTCCTCTTCCTAAAAATTCTTTTGTAAGACTTGTAATTTGAATTGTTTCCACTTGAGGTTTTCCTGAAAACGTAGATGCATTGTCATTCTTTTGGGACAGATGTTCTGGTTAACCAATATTTTCTTTGTTTTTCTGGAAGTTTTTCGATCGCATAACGAAGCATAGTCCTTGGCATTTTATGTTGGTGTTCTTCCAAAAAATCAATAAGAATCTTTGTATCTTTTTTACCAATTTCTCGAAGCATCCAGCCAGTGGCTTTGTGGATCAAATCATGAGGATGATTCAAATAAAGTTCGCAGAAATACAGAATGTCATCAAATTGATACCGGCGTATGAAAGTAAAACAAGAAAGAACTGCAATCCTGTTTTCCCATAGGTCTTTTGACTGTGCCAGTTTGTATAAAGGTTTTTTATCCCGCTTTTCAAAATATTCGCCTAAAATATGTGGCGCCGTTGTATCTACCAAGTCCCAATTGTTAATGTATTCTGTATGATTTAGATAAAATTCGGCGATTTTCTTTCTTTCATCCTCCGTCTTTGACTTTTGAAATTTTGATACCAATATGAAAAGTCCTGTTAGGCGTACTTCATGCCATTCGGATTGGAGTGCCAGTTCTATTTCTTCGAGAGTGACTCTGTCGACAAATCGTTTTGCAACCTTTCTTTGGTCGGGGACTGTAACCCCTAAAAATTGATCACCTTCAGCATATTCCCCTGGTCCTGATTTGAAAAAATTTTGATAGAAGTTTGCCTTACTTGGATTCACATACCCATTTAACTCAGCGAGCAGTTCATTAAATAAATGATTAGATTTAGGAACTTTTTTGGAGGGTAAACTTTTGCTTTTTTTTCTAAGCATTATTAGCGAGAAATTGAAACCGTTAGTCTTTCGTTTGTTAGTTTTTCCGAGATAGTTTCACATTCTTCCGGAGATCCTAAAAAACAAACTGCTTTTCCATTTGTATGGGCCTCTATTGCAATTCTTTTTGCTTCCTTTTTAGTCTTAAAACATATCTTCATCAAACAAGATTCCACATGGCTAAACTCGTTTATTGAATCATTGAAAAGAATAACAGAATGTAAATAGATAGATTCATATTCTGTTTCCGTTTTCTCTTCTATGGATGGAAGACTGATTTGGCTCATGAGAATAGGTTCGAATTTCCCTCCAGTTCTAAAGTATACTCCATATACTCCCGCATTTTAAACTTTTTTTTGGTCGAGTCGGAGGACATATACCGAACATTGCCCAAAACATTGCGTTCGGGAAACCAAGGTCGGTCAAATAGTCCAAAACACCAAAGAATTCCTGTATACGAGTTCGGATTTCTACCATCGTATGCATATTTATTGTTTAGGTGTTCTAAAATTTCAAAAGCCTCTTCGTAGGATTTTGACCATTCAATTACTTTTTTCCCCCAAAGCATCCGCATATAATTGTGCATTCGTCCTGTTTTTTTGAGTTCCACTTGAGCCGCATTCCAAAGATCGTCGTGAGTTTTTGCAGAATCAAATTCCTCAAGCGAGTAGATGTATTCTCGTTTGTCTTTTTTATGCTTTTTGAAGTTTTCTTTCACCCAATTTGGCAAGGATTCCAAATCTTTCCGGAAAGGTTTGTCCTTCCAAAAAAATAAATATCCGATATCCCGCCAGGTTACCAACTCGTCAAAAAAATGGTTGGCGCTCAGATCTTTTGAGTAGAAGTTTTCTCGATCTCCGGGTTTGGAATAGGTCAATTCCTCTGGGGTCCATTTTGGTTTGATTGCGTTTAGGATACTCCAAAAAATTTCTTCTGCACTGATATAGCCAAAGTGCAGATACGGAGAAAGTCCACTTGTAGCCGTTCGCTCTGGTGCATTGGGTTGCGAACGATCGGTTTGGTATTTTTCCAATTTTGATTGGATAAATTCTTTAAGTAGTCGAAGTGCTTCCTTTCTTCCACCTAATACTCCTTTCGCGGGTTGGACATCTTCTTTAAAATTTATTTCATCCAAGAT
>JALOTI010000459.1 GCA_025457985.1 Leptospira sp. | reverse complement strand
GATTTTTTTACGTCCATTACAAAGTCGGTTTTTACTTTAATGGGTAGGGCACTAGAAATGTAGGCTTCCAAATCACTTTGGTTGTTGTCTGTTGCTGTATATAAAAATGTAATGGCAGCACCCATAGAATGACCCAACAGCGTAACCTTAGAGACACCTTCTGTTTGTTTTGCGATCTTTATCAGTTCCTTTAAATCTGCAAAAAAGTCAGTGTAGTGAGAAACAACCCCGCGCCTACCGTCAGATTTTCCATGTCCCCTTGCATCTATTAGATAGATAGTATATGGTTCAGTAGCCATTGCTTCTAAAAGATTGTTGTATCGGCCACCGTGCTCGCCAAATCCGTGGTGGACCACAAGCACCTTTTTGGCACCTGATTTTGGTTTGTACACTTGGTAGTAGATTTTACCACCATCTTTGTTCAGAAATGTTGACTCCGTACGGGAGTAAGATTGTTCCCAATTGCTCATAGAAGTCAAACATGCGCAATACAAACCCAAAAAGAAAGAACTTTTCCTTCTCTTCCGAACTGGCTTTGGGAGATTGGCGATATGAGAACGAAAGTTCTAATAGTTTTTATAGTCGTTTTTTCCCTCTTAAATTCAGACTGTGCAGGCAAACCAGAGCTACCAATCGATTTGGTTTTGGAACTGCCAAGGGCAAAATCATCATTTCCTGTATCCGAGGACTTGCTCCCGTATCATTGGAAAAAAAACCCCGGTCGACTTGCTGCTTTGCCAACCGAGAGAAAATGGGAAAATACACAAATCACTTTTAATACAGACAAAGAGATCTTTCTCAATCACTCAATTGATTCTATTTTTTTTCCTAAACGGCAAAGTTATCGTTTTTCAATTCCGAAAGGAAAATACCACTTCAAAGCATTATTTGGATTGTTAGGTGATAAACCAAATCAATTCAATATTGAGGGTAAATTCAAAATTCTATCAAACGGTAAACTTGTTTGGTCTTGGGACGGAAACGGAAAACAAGCTGAGACTTGGAAACTGGAGGAAACTGTTTTAGAGGTAGATGGCGATTTAGAACTTAACTGGGAGAGCCTCTCAACACATCTATTTTTAGGGGAGCCAATTCTCACTCCAGTTGACCTCAAGGATTTTCGAAGCCTTTCTTTTAAGAAACCAAGACAGTTTTCAGTGATCCTCATTGTAATCGATTCGGCAAGGCGCGACTTTTTTGGATCATACGGATATCCATATTCCGTAACACCCAACTTAGATGAGATGGCTCGTGAGTCAGTTTTTTTCGAACTACCATTCGCTAATGGAAATTGGACCAAACCATCCATGATGTCCTTTTTTCATTCCGAATATTCATCTAATCTTGGTTTGGGGAATTCTTGGTTTTCAACAAAACCATACCAACGTAAAGTTTATTATGGAAAAAAGAGAGACAATCTAGCCAAAACCTTTCGAGAGCAAGGCTACTATACAAAATCCATTATGAACAATGTGTTCTTTTTAGATTACACAACTGTAGGTTTGGATTTGGGATTTCATAATCTTTTTCAAGTTGGAAAGGATGTTGAAGACACACCAATTCTGACCGACCATGCTGTAAGTTTTGTGGAAGAAAACAAAGATTCTCCTTACTTTTTACATTTTAACCTAAACACCCCACATGCTTCGTACTCACCGCCAAAAGAAGATATGGATGTAGTTCAAAAGATCGTACCGAGTTCCGTTTTTAATGCTTATGAATCTCCCATCAAACGTTATTTAGGCGAATTGCACTATACCGATCGAGAGATTGGAAGGCTTATTCAAAAATTAAAAGACTTAGGTACTTACGAAGAAACTTTGATTATTGTAACGGGTGATCATGGAGAGTTATTTAGTCCTCATCATGACTATAGTTACCACTTCATAATGAAAACCCGATTTGGACATGGAGAAACTCACTATGATGAAGAAATTTCGGTCCCTTATTTTATCAAACTTCCCAATTCGCTAAAAAGACGTTCCGAATTTCCGCCGGGCACACAGTTTAAAATTCAGGGTCAATCTTCATTACTTTCCCTCGCGCCTACACTTCTTGGCCTTTTGGATATTAAAATTCAAAATTCTACATATAAGGGTACCGATTATTCGCCTTGCATTCGTGATGCGAAGGAATGTCCGAAGGAAAATTTCATCTATACGGAAGGAAGAATGTCCGAATCGGTCCGAACAGAGAATTATAAATACATTCGCAGATATCCAGGATTCACCACTGTCCAGAGAACCAGTGAGGGCGAACCTCACTCCATGGCGGAGGAATTATATGATCTCAAAAAAGATCCTGAGGAAAGACTCAATCTATCCATTCTTCCTGAAGGAGAGAAATTGTTTGCCCAAGCTAGGGCTGACTTTCGTCGGGAGAATTTTTTGAAGCGCAATTCACTTCGTATCTTAATTCCTAAGTGCGAATCTAAATCTTGTCGCGATAGTTTGAACTTACAGATCCAGGGATCCGTTTACGATTGGGACGTCCCAGAGCCTTTGTCGATTGTATCCAGTAGTGCAAAAACTGCCTCTATTTCGGCAGACTGGAATTTGATAGGTACTTCTACGAAACCGATTCAGTTTTTCATCCAAACAGTAAATCCTGAATTCGGAGTGGGACTACAATACTATCGCAATGGTCTATCTGTGCCAGTACGGCTTGGAAAGTTTGGATTGGAATCAAATTTGATTCGCAATCGCATCG
>JALOTI010000458.1 GCA_025457985.1 Leptospira sp. | reverse complement strand
AAAACCAACTTATACAGATTTCAAAGCGGCAAGGAATGGAGATAGTGAGATTTATCAAGTGATCCCAGAACGAAATTCGATTATTGGCGAAAAATCGAGTTATGTGTCGGCACATCTCGATCCAATGGAAATTTTAAAGCCTCGACCGTTAAACTTATCTGCATCAAAAGGTTTGTACACTGGACAAGTTCTATTGAAGTGGGAAGGCTCTCCCTCCGCGATCCAATACTACATATATAGAAGGTTAGGTGCCAATTGGAATTTGATTGGGAAAACCAAGGATACTGAATTTTCAGATAGTGAGCCTGGATCTTCCGAAGATGAGAAGTATTACTCGATCGTTGCTGAATTTGAAGGTCAATTGTACAGCCTCCCCTCAGAGGTCGATTCAGGATTTCCATCTTTAGTTGCAAAACGTACGGGAACACCTGCTGCACCTTCTCAAGTTGAAATTTTAGAATTACCAAATCAATCGGAATTCCAACTAAGTTGGAACAATGTTCCCAAGGTAAAAGAGTATAAAGTTTTCTTTAGAAAAAAATCGGAAAAAGATTGGATTCTGTATAGAACTGTTTCATCGAATTCAGTTAAAGTCTCCAAACTCGCTAAAAATCAATTTTACTTTTTTACAGTCCAATCAGTTATCCCTGGATTGGGAGAAAGTCAATTTACGGATCCACTTATCGGAGTCCTTTCAGATTCTGTTCCCGATGTAAAAAAAATCAAAACTTTCGGTGAATCCAATATACAAAAATTTGTTGGTCCTTGGACTGCTATGTATTGGGACGGGAAAAATAAAATCAAACCAGTTCGACTGATCATTGATGCAGATGAAACTGGAAGTCATGTAGTCTTAAAATGGAATGAAACAGAAATCTACAGAGGGCAAAACATCATTGACTCCGACCTAATCGAAGAAAAAGGAAAGTGGAAAATCCAACTCTCCCCTACAAATGAATCCCTATCTGGTGAATTTGTGGATAAAGAACTTGTCCCTGAAAAAAGTCAACTTTCGTTTGTTAGAGAGTGATTTTTTAGTTCTAATTATAGTTATAGTTTGTGGCCTGATTCAGCTTTTCGTTTGGCACCAATCCGAGAAAATACTAGAATAAGGTTCCACTTTCACAGTTTTTTCTACATGTTGCTTCCAGTCCGAGACAGGTTCCTGCAAGAATCGTAAAATCGACAGAACTGATGTCTCCGGTTCCACTCGCCAATCGATAGAATGCGCCATTTTCCAAAAAACATCGTCCTTCGATGGTTGAGCACTTATTTTTCTCATAACAATTGCTACGCGGAGAAAATGGAACCCCACAATTGCAAAATAGATATAGTACTAAAAATTGGAGAATAGTTCTTCTAGTTTTCAAAGATAATCGTTTCGTTTTGAAATATAGTTTTAGAAAGGCTTGATATCTTCTGTTTTGTTCCAGTTTTATTTTGGATTTTGACTTTTCCGTAAAAGGAAACTAAAACATCAAACTCGACCTCACCCTCAACTTCTAGGGATTCGCAAAAGACAAGCGAAGGGCATACAAGAAACAACCTATCAAAACCGGCAATCTTCTTATAGTAGTTCTCGTCTAAGCTAACAAGGACCTCGTCGAGCCCTTTTCCCTTTCTTTCGGGGGCCATCGTGAGAGAGAAATCTTCGTTCAGAACGTACGCATCCGATCGTCGTACCAGATAATCTTCAGTCTTTTTCACGGGTGCAAATCGATCTCGAGGTATGATAATACCCTTAAATTTAGTAAAGTTACCAACAGCACTTCCCATCGCCGTTTCCAACTGAAGGACATCCTTACCCTCAACTTGTTTTGGATTAACGATCAATGACAGTTTAAAATTTCCTTTAGCAAAACGATCTTTTAATGCCCGCAAGTTGATCCATAGATTATTAGTTGAGAATGTTCTAAATTTTCCTAAACCACTAAATTCATGTTCGTATTCTTTAGGGACTTGTGCTGTTTCAAGTAGTTCATACTGAATGAATTTTCCACCAACAGTTTTTCGGTAAATGGCACCGCCTTTTTTATCAGCAAGAGTCTTTGGTGTCATTTCCATAGCAAAATGGATTCCTTCTTCCAGGAGAAATGTAACAATATTAGGATTTACAGTTGCTCCCAAATTGTCTCCATTCGATAGAAATGCAACTTCATAACCTTTATTGATTAAATCGTCAAGTATCCCCTCTTCCACCATAGTAAAGTAAATATCCCCGTGTCCAGGAGGACACCACTCGTCTTTCTCATTCTTAGCTTGAACAGGCGCTAAACTGTCCTTAAGAAGTCTCGGAACCTTATGTTGTAAAAAACTGGAACGAAGACTTTGTTTGAATCCATTCCTTTGCAATTCCTCCTGAGAATCTTTTTGAGTGTTATATGAATCCATTAGAAGGAGAGGTATATCTGTTTGATACTTATCTCGGATGTATTCAATTTGTTTGGCCATCACCGCGAGAAAGGAAAGTCCATCTTTGATCGGGATTAGAGCTTGAATCAGTTCAGCTGCTTTCCCTTGTGCCATTTCCTCGGGAAGCACCACATCCAGAGCCCCAGTTTCATGGGAAAGTACCCTCACCCGAAATCCCAGCTTTTTCAAACCTGCCAATTGGGCGGTATCTGCTTTTGAAGTCTGCTGAGTGGAGGTGGGAAGTAGGTTTAATCGGGGTTCCGCCCAAGCAATCAGCTCGGGTTCGGTCTGAGTGAG
>JALOTI010000457.1 GCA_025457985.1 Leptospira sp. | reverse complement strand
TCTATTTGGATCAACGATTTTTGGTTTGGCTTCACAAGCTATCAATCTTCCCGAAATAGTGTCCACAAGCCAGTTGGAACCCAAAACCAAAAAATTCATTCCTTCATTTGCCATGGATGGAAGATTGAACACAAGTTGGGTGGAGGGAGCTGCCGGGGATGGAATTGGAGAGTCACTCACCATTAAATACAAAGAGCCAGTGAACTTTCAAAATCTTTCCATTTATAATGGATTTGGTGATCCCAAATTATGGGGTGCAAACAATCGGGTAAAAAAGCTGAAGTTAAAAACAGAAGATGGCAACGAAGAAATAATCACACTTAAGGATAGGCTTTCTCTCCAAACCATTGAATTAAAAAAAGAATTTTCTAGCAAAGAAGTATCAATAACGATTCTGGAAGTGTATAAAGGTACAAAAAAGGACAACACTTCGATTGCAGAAATGGCTTTTCATTCTACGGAGTCAGGTTCGATTTTAATTGCTCCCAAAAACACATGGGCGATTGGTAAATGGAAAACAGAATCCAATATAGCAAAGATCAGCCTTCATAATGATGGAACTTGTGAAATGGGTTATGAAACAGCAAGAATGCTCTGCACCTGGACTGAATCTGGAAAGACTGTTGTTGTAAATTTAGAAGGAACCCTCCCATTAACAAATACAGATCGTTTAGAACTACGATTCAAAGGCGATAAGGAGAATCCAAAAATTGAAATCAATGGCAAACATCTCTTTGTATTAAATCGAGATGAGGTTTAACTAGGCCATACCGATAAAATCTCTTCGACAAAATGATCTGCTAAATTCGTTTCGTAATATAGAACTACATTCTGATAGGGTTTCTTCTTGGAATCCCTAGCAGGTGTTAGAAACATTAAAAATCCATCTAAAGAATCATTCTGTTTTTGAATCCAATCCCATTCATCTAATGATTCAGATTTTGGATATGGAAGAATTAGAATCCCAGATTCGTTGGATTTCGAATTTCTTTTTTGTTTTAATTCCCATAATATCCGTCCAATCGAGTAACGAAAATTAAACTCAGAAATTGGTTGGCATTGTATGGTGTTTTCGCGAAAGAAAAAACCGTCAACAGAACATGGACCTGAATAATTTTCGGTCAATTTAGAAGATACAGATTGTACTGTGGCATAAATTTTTGGTAAAAAAGTTTCAATTAAGGGATTGGATTCTTTAAAGATACGTATCCCACGAAACGTTCCATCCCGATCTACAGCCATAACTGTATTTCCGAGGTATCGAAATTTCGAATTTTCTACATCCCAAAGCGTAGAAAAATCTAATATTCTACGATCGCCGACCCACTCTTCCATTAAAATCGGAAATCCAAACAAACGTTTGGGAATTTGAGAAAGTTTCCAGGACTCACTTGTTTGACCTAAAACAATTTGATTTCGACCTGCTAGTCCATATTCGGCTTTTAATACAATCGGTGAATGAACATCTTCCAATTCCGAAATCAAATTATCTTCAGAAGTAATAATTTTACCTCGGAGCAATGACTCTTCTTTTCTAAGATCCCATTGATAGATTTTGGAATTTATAATTCTAGAAATTTCTAATTTCTTGGGATCCACTTCGAGGCGAGAATTTTCCAATCGAACCAGATCGCCCCATGAAACAAGCTCCAGTTCCTCAGATGGGAGAAGATCTCCTTCAAGCAACAGAGTTCCAAATTTAAAACCAGCGATATCCCAATGGTTTAAAAGTAAGGGATCGGGGTGGTCCGATACCAATACATAATCTGAAGGGCCGGAAAGAGGGATGAACATCTTTTCCAAACATTCATTCCGTCTCAGCAGTGGAGAATCTATTCGTACATTATGTGGGGAAAGCCTATACTCGAATAGAGAATCTAAATAGTAGACCTTCCGTGCCAATCAATAGATTCGCCTGATTGCCGTCGCTATCCTTTGTACATTATCCTTTGTTAGGTTTGGATAGATGGGAATACAGTGACCTCTCTGAAAAAGTCTTTCCGCATTGGGATATTCTAAAGGATTTTCCTCCAATACTCTATGTAAAGGTTCATCGGTTGTCCTTTGGGTTCCTATATGAATGGATTTAAAATACCGAAGGATCTCTTCGTAACCTTGACCTGACACTAAGATAGGAAATCTTTGAAATGTATCCTCTTGTGGGCTTTCGAAATAAGTTTCGAGTCTGGAGTTTTGAACCGCTTGTAAATATGCCGTTGCTATTTTTTTCTTTCTCTCTAAAATAACACCTAGTTTGGAAAGTTGTTCTATGCCTAAAGCAGCTTGGTAGTCTACCAAATTATAATCAAATTTTGGGTGATCTTTGAGGTAGAGAATTACTTCTCTATTCAAACCCGAAGGAATTTCTATGGTAAGCATTTGGTAGGGTTCGGTACTAGATAAAATATCCTTGCCAAATTTACTTTTCAAATCTACTAAAACTTCTTGATTGGTCATTTTATATTATTGATTTTTGGCAAAATTACTAAATTTCCCTAAAATGAAGCCTTAAAAAAGATTATTCAATTAATTTTTAAAACTAATAGATTCTTAAAACTTATAAATCAACGCTAAAAATCAATATAATTAATTTTTTGTATTTTTATCTTTTATTCAAAATGTCTTATAACATAAAATAGCGCAATCTCAATTTTCAAAAAGTAATTCTCCCCGTTTTTGTATCTAAAAATGCTTCTACTATTTCTAATTT
>JALOTI010000456.1 GCA_025457985.1 Leptospira sp. | reverse complement strand
AACCGGATTGGGGAAAACAGTCCATTCAGTTTCAGAAATTTCCTGTTCAGAAAATTCAATATCTTCCATCTCAGTGTTTTTCATATTCCGAACCGGATCTGAGCTGGATTGAATGAAATCAAGTATTGAACGCATTACTCTTGTATTCAGTTCACCTTTGTCTTGGTGCGGAGCATGATACCAAGTTTTATACCAAAAAAAGGATTCATTACCGGCATCTCCTTGAATACACTCATTCCTTTCTTGGTCAGAACATGGTGTTAATTTGATGTTTGAGTATTTATAATTGTTGGGTCTTAATCTGGAATTCTGATTAAATCTATTATGAATAGCTCTGCAACCATGTAAGGTTGGAAACATATACTCTGGATCTGAAAATAGTCCATAGTTTTTATATGCAATTCCTGAAGGAGCAGGTACAACACCATCTTGGTCACACTGTATCATATACAAGGGTTTATTCACTTTAGTGTTTATCCATTCCAACTTACCAATGGCTCCTGCCAGAATGATGGAGATATCTTGAACCCCCTTATTCTTTTGATCTTGGGTTAAGCCTTCACAAACCGGAAAATTTGGGCAGTCCATGGGGCCAAGGTCATAAGTGAATCTTTTCTGCGTTGGTCCATTATCTTTTCGCAGTGGATCTCTATATTCTACTTCCAATTTATCAGTAGTACAAATTGGCCTTTTTCCACCTATACTCGTTTCAAGAGTATCATTCATATATAAATTGTGTAGGCCTATCACACCGCCGGCGCTATATCCCATATAAACAAGGGGTTTTTGGGGGTCTACCTTAAATTCATCACGGATTTCTAAATTTCTGCAATACCGAATAGCTTTACGCATATCTTGTAAGCCTCTCCATACAGCTCGAGCTGCTAAAGCTGAGTCTAATAAATCAATACCAATTCGATAGTCTACTGCTACTACAATATAGCCTCGGGAAGCGAAGTAACGTTGCAATGACTCATCAGGACCTCCAGGTTTTTCATATGGAATAATAAAGCCTCCTCCATATCCAAAAACAATCACTTGGCAAGCATTGCGATCCGAAGATGCACCTGGGAGTAATTCTGGATAAAAAATATGCAGTGTAATATCTTTAGAATCTCGCTTATTCATTATCGGCTCGGTTTCAGTCTCATTACTGGTAACTCTTATTAGCCTTTCAATTTGGTTACCCCTATTCTTAGTTTTAGGAAAATAGACATGGTAGTCAGGCATAGTGCCTTTTAAATACCCTACTTTATATCCTTCCCCTTCGCGCATAAACTGCTGTGCGCGTGCGCTCGTTAAGGCAATAATAGATAGAAAGGCTATTATTGCACTTATTTTAAAAGTTGCATTAGGTCTCATCGTATGAAGTGTTTAAGTTAATAGCCACGTATAATAATTTCTTGAATAGAACTTGGAAAGTCTTGGTCGTATTCAAGCCAAATTCCTTTTAAGCGACTACCTGCAGGAGTATTGGGCTTAAAGATATCTTCTGCATAAGAATGTCTATATAGTGTACTAATATTATAACTCGTAGGATCAAATCTGTCAATTTGAAAACTAGCTGATCTTATATTGGTGCCTACATAAAAGTCAATCAAATAGTTGTAAGGAGTAGTGCTTTGGTCGTCTCCCTTTGTGTATATTTCAGAATCAATTCTGTTTTGTGCCACAATTGCCATCGTTTTCATGGTGGTACTTCCGTTGGTATTAGGATTTCGATAAATGGCAATAAATAAATCCTTTGTGAGGGAAACTTCTTTGTTTTTGGAGGTAGCTTCTTCTCTTGCGACTCTTGATAGTTCTTGCACGTATGCATTTTTAGATGATACCGTAGTAAACCAACGTAAATTATTTCTTCCGAAGGTAGGATGGAAAATATCGTTGGTTTCCTGAGCCATAGCGATGGCTGGAAATAACGCCATCCAGAGAAGGTACATGAGGTACCTTGCATTTTTACTTTTTTTTAAAATTTTTAGTTCGGTTTAGACATGAGCATTCCAGTCTGTTTAAAATCGTAAAACAGAAATTTGGATTTATAATATTGCCCGTGAATACCAGTGTCTGAATGTTTCCAACGTTCAGACATAATCGTAGTTTCTTTTTCTAATTCATCCCTTCTTACTTCCCGAATTTGAATCGAATTCGTGGATCTTCTTTCCGATATATAGGTCTTACTTCAATGATTTTGAATAACATTGAAAAAATGGAACAAAAGGTTTTGGATCTAGAAAATACCAATCCAGTATGCCTTCGAGCACATTTTGTTTGTATATATATGAGTTTGGAAGATCTAAAGAAAATAATCCCGTCGCTCCTCTGAATTTTAAAGCGTCTTATTTTTCTTTACTAATTTCTAAAATTGATCTCTAATTTTGGAATGGAAATTTTGTTTGGGGATAAAGTATTTTTTTTCATAAGTAATTGTTTAGGGTTTTCAAGTATAGAGAAACATAGACTTGGAATAAAATATCATAAACAATTAAATTCTTATGTTCTTATTTTTTTTAATTTTTTAATTGATTGAAATACACCTTGGGAACATTGTTGATTTTGTCTCAACAGTTTGAAAGTCAATTTGAAAAATTGAAAAGTAAAAGTGATTTATTTCGCATGATAAACAATTGGAAAAAATGAGGTGCATTTTATTTACTTTTTTAGAATTAATAGCGAAATCAGAAAAATATTATATTTATTGTTTATGAATTAATATAAAATCATAAACAATAATTTATTCTAATAGATCCTTGTTATGTTCAATGCATATCACTTCCGAAGCTCTATTTGTTCTTATCGTAAAGGTCATCGTTGGCATAGTCTCAAAAAATAAAAATATCCTGCATTCAGAATGTTCAAATTAAGTTTTCATAATTATGTGCTATATGGAGTTGTGAAATTTATTTTTTATTCGCTGATGAATTATTATTAATTGAGTGATTAGTTCATGTCTGAAAATAATGATAGGAGATATTTATGTGTTTATAGTTGTTTGTATAAAAAGTTATCTGTCTTGCATTGACATCAAAGATGCCTTGTATGGTAAGATGGTTTTTGTCGTAGTGTGGTTTTCTTTGACGCCATTTTAGTTTGAATGCTTTGCTGAGGAATTAGCCGCTTTTTTCAATACCAGAAATTTCTAAAAATGTCGTAGGTTTGAATATCATCTCGGTTTTGGTGATTCATCCAATTCTTCACTCAATACCTCCTTTATCTTTTTGGTAGTAGTGTTCTCTGTAAGCATATACTCTTAGCCGGTTGATATGGGCGCCGTCTTTATTTTAATAGCAATAAGTATTATCTTGATGGGCAAAATCAACCCGGCGAACACCAGGCGAGCAAAAAAACATGAACTACGGTATGCGATTTTACTGATAATTGATTCTGTTATCTGGTAAACTTGAAAAAGTACTGCTATATTGAGTTTCTTCCAATTTTGTATGATTTTGAGAAAAAAGATCCTACTGTATAATCCGAAGGCTGTTTTTTTTGACATGCCACTGGCGCTGCTGGCCATTGGATCGGCCTTGGATGCCTGTCGCTATGAAGTTATTCTGGTAGACGGAAGAATAGAAGAAAATCCGTTGGAAATACTTGAACGTCATTTGTCGGAAGCCTTGTGTTTAGGAGTGACATGTCTCACGGGTAGTCCTATTAAGGATGGCTTGCATATTACGCATACGCTGAAAAGGCGAAGAGCGGACCTGCCCGTAATTTGGGGTGGCTGGCATACATCACTATTTCCCGAGCAAACCCTTCGCGATGAACCCGCCATCGATATTACGGTGCAAGGCCAAGGGGAGCAAACATTTAAAGAATTGGTAGAAGCGTTGGAAAATAATTCTTCTCTTTCCAATATTCCTGGTATTTGTTTCCGCAATAGCGAAGGGAGCATTGTGAAAAATCAGGCACGTGTAATTGTTCCCATGGATCAGTTCTCCGATGTAAATTACGATCTAATCGACGTAGAAAAGTATTTTGCCAAAAAAGGAAAAAGACAACTGGATTACATTTCGTCAACGGGTTGCCATTTTCGTTGCACCTTCTGTGCGGATCCCTTTGTTTACGAGCGCAAGTGGACGGCTATTTCTCCTGAAAAGATGGTAAACAAGCTTGAAGTCCTTTATCACAAATATCGTTTTACGGATCTCAACCTGCAGGATGAAACGTATTTTACATTCCGGAATAGGGTAGTGGAAATTGCAGAAGGCATTCTGGCGAAGGGTATGAAGTTTACTTGGGCTGCTACCATGAGAGCAGATCAGGGCGCTCGCCTGAGTGAGGAGGACTTTGCGACCTGCGCAAGATCTGGATTAAGGCGCTTGTTGATAGGGGTTGAGTCTGGTTCGCAATCCATGATGGATTGGCTGAAGAAAGACATCAAGATGGAGCACGTGTATCTGTGTGCCGAGCGCTGTCGTCAATTAAATATAGCGGTAATTTTTCCATTTATTGTAGGGTTCCCCAGTGAAAGCGAAGAAAGTGTAAAGGCCACCGTAAATATGGCCTTGGAGCTGAATCAAATGAGCCCTACCTTTTCTACTCCGATATTTTATTTCAAACCCTATCCCGGATCCAGCATTATTGAAGAGGTGGTAAAAAATGGCTACCAATTACCTTCTACCATTCACGAATGGTCGGAGTTTGATTATATCGGCTCCTCAGGCCCCTGGGTAAGCGA
>JALOTI010000455.1 GCA_025457985.1 Leptospira sp. | reverse complement strand
GAGGATATCCACCAAAAGGGAATCCGAATCCACCACAGTGGCTCACGGAAAAAATTGTCAAAAACAGTTCTTTCTAAAATTGATGCAGCAGTAGAGCTCACAAAAAAGAACAAAAATCTCCATGCAAACTTTTGTCTGAATTACGGCGGACAGGAAGAAATTCTGAGCAGTTTTGACCGAGTTCTAGCAAATCGAAAACAAAAAAAAGAACCCTTGGACCGACCGATCTCTTCTAAAGAATTTCAAAAATATTTGTATACATCGGCCCTTCCACCTGTAGATTTATTGATAAGAACTGCAGGCGAACAAAGGATTTCTAATTTTTTACTCTGGCAAAGTGCTTATGCAGAGATCTTTTTTACAAAGACTCTTTGGCCTGACTTCAATCAGAATTCACTTGAGGAAGCCCTAATGTTTTTTGAAACTCGAAAAAGAAAATTTGGTGGTTTGTTATGAGTGAAACGACACTCCGTATTCTATCTTCTATCGCACTGGTTGCGGTTTATATCTTCATGATCTTTCACTCTGCATGGTATTATGTAGAATTTTATCTTTTTGGATCCGCAATTATCTTTTTGGGAATCAAAGAGCTCTATGCCTTTTGTAAAAGAGAAGATTCCAAACCATTTGTGGGAACGGGAATCTTTTTCTCATTACTGATCTTTACGGTTTACTACATCCAGTTTTTGGGACTTCAGTTCAATGTAACTCCTCCTAGTTATGTATTAGAACTTTCTAAAATTCTTAGAGAAGGATTCCATCCAGTTTCTTTTTTGCTGATTGTTCTTTTGATTGTAGTTTGGATTTTGCAGATCATTAAGCGGCCGTTAGATGGGGCGTTGTTTTCGGCAAGTGCGACTATGTTGGGACCTTTGTATCTTGCTTTACCAGTTGGTCATTTTTTACTCCTTCTTGCCTTCCCTTTTGGAGAGTATTACATCTTTCTTGTTTCGACCATTACCTTTATAAGTGATGCGGGGGCCTACTTTGGTGGTCGTTGGTTTGGCAAACATTCAGCTGGTTTAAAGATATCTCCTAAAAAAACTTGGGAAGGATATATCACTGGAAATTTGTCTGCTATTCTTTCCGTTCTTCTCTTAAACTACCTGTGGGAACATTTTAGTGGTTTGAAACTCCCAATGGGAATGTTGGAATCGGTTTGCCTAGCCTTCGTGGTTTCGATCATTTCCGTGATGGGGGATCTTGCCGAATCTGCCATGAAGCGGGATGCGAAGATAAAGGACTCGTCTCAATTGATTCCAGGTCATGGTGGCCTTTTGGATTTGGCAGACGCACTTCTCTTCACGGTACCGGTGGTATACTACTACATTCTTTTTAAAGGTTTCCTCGGGTTTTCAGTCTGAGGAAGCCAGTCTAAATTCTGATGATTGGCGTTAGTGTTTTAGGTATTTCTGGTTCCGTTGGTCAGTCTACAGTTAAAGTCTTACGTCAATTTCCTGAGTATTTTTCACTTAAAACTTTTTCTGTCCATGGCAATGTCGAATATGCAAAATCCTTAATCAGTGAATTTTCTCCCGAACTCGTATGTATTACAGATTCGACAAAACGAGGGATTCTTGGGGATTCTTATTTAAACACCAAGCTTCTCTATGGCGAAGAGGGGCTGATTGACCTTGTAACGAGTAGTTCAGTTCACGTAGTTGTGACTGCGATCGTTGGGGCTCGAGGTGTTTTACCGACAATTGCTGCCATTAAGGCATCAAAAAAAATTGCCATTGCAAACAAAGAAACTCTGGTAACATTTGGACCTCTCATCAATGAGCTTTTAGAAAAACACAGAGTTTCCCTTGTCCCTGTGGATTCAGAACACAATGCACTTTTTCAATTAATAGAAAGAGAGAATCGATCTAATATAAGAGCGATTACTCTGACAGCTTCAGGTGGAAGTTTTAGAAGTTTACCTCTTGAAGACTTACCAAATGTTTCCATTAAACAAGCGCTAAATCATCCCACCTGGTCGATGGGTCCCAAAATTACGGTAGATTCTGCAGGCCTTATCAATAAGGGTTTGGAAGTCATAGAAGCTCATTTTTTATTTGGATTTTCGTATGACCAAATTGAGGTTGTGATCCATCCACAATCTTTGACACACGGAATCATCGAAACTATAGACGGGGCTTGTTTACAGTATACGAGTCATCCTGATATGATTTACCCCATCGCCCATTCGTTGTTCTATCCAGATCCTACACCCAAACTATTGATCGAAAGAAAGCCTGTGACATGGGGGAATATGGATTTTTTTCCACCAGATAACAAACGGTATCCTGGTTTGAAGCTTGCGTATGAGGCTGGCCTGGCAGGTGGAGTTTCACCGTGTATTTTTAATGCTGCTAATGAAGAAGCAGTATCTTTGTTTTTGAATGAAGAGATCCGTTTCATAGATATTCCAATTGTAATAGAATCCGCGTTAAGTCATATTCCTAATTCCTTTCCAACTGAATTGCAAGGGTATCTGGACAAAGATAACCAAACTCGAAATTATGTTCTCAATCAATTTTCCAAAAGGCAGGTAAAGGTTTCCAGATGGGTCATCCGTCGTAAGAGCGTTAAACCAGGCCACTCTTGGAGTCTGCATGCGCGGCTTGCGCGCATATCGCAGACCCTCGGGCGAGTGGCTGAAGTGGACAGCCGTTGAACAAAACTGCAATACCGGAAGTCGTTTACACAGAGCGGTTAGTTTTGACTTGATAGATG
>JALOTI010000454.1 GCA_025457985.1 Leptospira sp. | reverse complement strand
AGAACTACCGATCGATCTACTTGTTTTTCCTGAATCGGCAGTTCCGTTTTTAGGCACAAAGAAATCTAATAATCAAAAATACTCAACGTATAGCAGTAGTTTTGAGGAAGTAATCAACAATCTTTCCATAAATTCTAAATCCAATATACTTTTTAATGAAATTATTTCAGATGAAAGTACTCAGAATTCGGCAACACTGAAGCGGTTCGATTCGGAGATAATGGAAAGACGAGAAAAACAACTTTTGTTACCTTTCGGAGAATACCTTCCTTTTGAATCAATCTTTCCTTTTTTAAGGATTATTTTCAAGGAAACAAGCAATCACAAACCCGGAAACGATTATTCTCCTTTTACAGCAAAATCAAAATCTAATGAAACTTTTCATTTTCAAACATTAATATGTTATGAAATTCTAAATCCAACCTTTGTGAGAAAAAAATCTGACGACTCAAACATCCAATTCCTGCTAAATCTCACGAACGATTCTTGGTTTGTTTCAGAAAGGGAAAGTAAATTGCATGCGGGTGCGGGAAGGCTTAGGGCTATCGAAACGGGACTTCCTTTGGTTCGGCTGGCTGTGACTGGAATCACGAAAGGATTTGATCCTTGGGGAAGAGACCTTCTTGGCGATCTACCGTCCAACCAAAAATTGATCGCATTTCTCCGTTTGCCTTTGCAAAAGAAAAGGGAACCGACTCCCTTTCTGAAGTTTGGTCCCTGGCCCCTGCGGGCTTTTGTGTTTTTTGTGCTGATTTTCGGGTTTTTAAGGTCAAGAAAGCAAATATCTTCCAATGGGAATGAAAAATGAAATTGAAATTTACGTAAGGAAAGAAAGTCTATTCGAATATGGAATGGGAAAAAATACTTCGCGACGCAGTGAAAGACAACTCGATTAAGGAACTACACCTAAGGAAGGTCCCCTCACTCAAAACATGCGAAGATTGGAACAAGGTTTCGGAACTAGGAACTATCGACCACAAGACAAAGTATGCGTATTACAAAGGTGGACTTGTGAAATACGGCGATCGTTTGTTTTTTGTAACCCAGGAGCGATTGGATGCAGTTTCTCCGTTCCGAAAATGGGATTTCAAATCGAAAATCAAAGTTACAGACCCAGAACTAGTTCCTGAAAAAAAATAATTAGAACGGAAATACCTTTGTTGAAAATGGGGGAATCGAACAAACCCCTCCGTTTGCCAACCGCCCTTTTTAGTTCCCTTTAGAAAAAATTGGTTATTGAACTTTTTGAACGGAGGGCTAGCGATTCAGTCGGATGATCATATTCAACTTCTCTGCAATCGCAATCACTTCCATGACTTTCGATTTTTCAATGATGATTCCTGTAGGGCTCACCTCTTCCAAAACAAATTTTTTACCTTTGATTTGACCCAGGAGTAATTCCATCACCTGAGCATCTTTAGTTCGAAGGAGGACGGAATCTTCTGTAATAGTTACAATCGGTAAGTTATTTCCCCAATCATCTAACAAAAAGAGAAGGTTTTGCGCAAGATCTGCCCTAGATGATTCACGTAAGAACTGAATGAAAACATCCTTTTCATAACCTAACAAAATACCTAACTGGAAAGAATCCTTTGTTAGTAAAAATGTATAAACCCTATCGTAGTCTTTTAATTCGCAAAATGCTTTTAGAAGATGAATTCCATTGATAGAAACTCTGTCAGGGAATGCAATGATAGAGAAGTCAGGGTTGATCGTAATCCCACCCTTCTCGGTAACGGTTGTTAAAGGCTCATGATTAAAGTAATGAAGACCTAACTCGGAAAGACTCAAATTTCTTTGAGGGTATTCGACTTCAATAAGCCCAAAGAGTTGTAAGTAAAAAATAGCAGAAATAATTTCCTTACGAAGGTCACCAAGATCCTCTTCATAGGTTTTGATTTGAAAGGTTGGAGAAAAAACCAAATGATCTCGCACAATATGAGAAAAAATAACTGATACATTTATTTTTCCGTGAGCCATGATTAGTTTTACAGTTTTATCAAGGATACCTTTTTCATAGAAAGGTACTTCTGTTGCAGTAAACACTTCCGCAGGGTTCAATCTTCGTGTTCTAGCTTCATTGACCTCATGGATCACAATTTTCATCAATTCAAAGATATCTTTTTTTAAAAACTCATCCGTATCCTGAGTTAAAATAACATTTTCACCCTTGATATCTACATAACCTAACAGCTTCAATATTGGAAGTATCAATTCGATCTGATAGACCTGGCTTTTTTCCGGAAAAATTTCTATATCTGGTGATAGTAATTCAGTTTCAGTTCTTTTATGATCTGCTTGTTTGATCTTTCCAGACTTTGCTAAGTTGAGCCCTTTTCTCGAAATGTACGATATTAGTTTTTTAACATTTAAGAAAAAATCCAGTCCATTGGCACTGATCTTTTCTTGGCGAACCCTAGTTCCTTTTTTAACTGGTGGAAGGATTGGTGAAAACTGTAAATGATCTAAGATTTCCTTTGGTATTACGATGACACGAATGAACTTGTCTTCCACATAATACAAATCTCTAATCAAAAAAAGTGAAGTTAAGTGGGGAATCGTAACATCAAACTTCCCTCGGCTAACTGTTATATAATTGCGAATTGTCTCTGCTTCGATTACTCCACCGTGTGTGTATATTTTATGCAGGACGTCTTTATCATAATCGCTACGTTCATCGATGACTTAATGTACAACTTCCTTAGATAAAGCATGTTTGA
>JALOTI010000029.1 GCA_025457985.1 Leptospira sp. | reverse complement strand
TTCCTTGCGGGAATTCCCAAATTGAGAGAGATCTTCCAGACTGTATCGACGAGTCTCATCGGATCTGAAAAGAAATCTTTGTAACAAATCTGTCATATGTTTGTAACAGAGATATTCTATTTTTGAAACATATCTATTTGATATGGAGACATTCATGAAATTCCCAGGAAAAAAGACTATAGCCAAAGGCTCAGTGTCTTTTGTGATCGCACTTATCACAGTCTTTACTCTAACAAGCAGAATCGAAGCGCAAAGTACAGAACCAACTGCCCCTACTACAACGACTGAAAATTCCGAAATCCAAACACCTCCTCAAAATACAGAGGCAGATGCGGCAGTGCCAAAAAAGGACTCTGAAATTGGACTCATTAAACTATTCGTAACAGGCGGATGGTCAATGTGGCCTCTCCTACTTGCTTCTATAGTGGGTTTTGGTGTTATATTTGAAAGACTTTACTTTTTCTTTACTGCAAAGCTCATTCGCAAAGGCTATAACCAAGATTTGGCGGATGCAATTGAAGCTGGTGGATTAAAATCTGTTGAAGAATTTTTAAAAGCAAACGAAGGACAAAGAATCACAGACGTTCTTAAAAACGGAATGGAAGTTTCTCAAAATGACCCTGAGATTTTTGCCTCTGGAATTGAGAGAGAAGCTGGCGAAGTGATCACTCTTCTTGAAAAAGGACTAACTGTTTTAGCGGCTGTTTCAACGATTGCTCCACTCGTCGGATTCCTTGGTACTGTATCAGGTATGATTAACGCCTTTGATGCAATCGCCAATGCGGATCAGGTAAACGCTAAGGTTGTAGCTGGCGGTATTAAAGAAGCTTTGATTACAACTGCTGCTGGTCTTATCGTTGCGATTCCTGCGATGACATTTTACCAGTATCTACAAGGTCGAGTTGGCTTTTTTACTTCCGAAGTGGAAGAAGCTGCGAATAAAATCTACAAAGAGTATCTAAAACTGAAAGCGGGAAAAAAAGCTTAATCGAGAATAGAATAATATCATGATTAAGTTAAAGAAAAAACAAGAGTTAGAAGAGATATCAGCGGCATCGATGTCCGATATCGCATTTTTGCTCTTGGTGTTTTTTATGGTGACTGCAGTATTCTTTGTTAAGGAAGGATTGAATATCAGTCTTCCCCGAAAACAATCAGAACCCCAGCCATTCCTTCGAAAGAATGTGTATGAAATCCTTGTTACACAAGATAAATACAAGATGCGAAACCCTTCCATTGGAACAAAGGAATATGCCAACTTAAAAGAATTTCGGGATGATCTTAACAAAATGGAAATTCCCGATCTTCCGAATAAATTGGCGCTCATTGTTACAACGGGTGATACCAAATATGCCAAGATGCTGGATGCGCTGTCTGCAGTCCAACTTCGCGGATTTGAAAAAATTTCAGTAAGAAAGAAACAATAGTATGTTACGCAGAAAAAAAGTCGCACCAACAGTTCCAGTAAGCTCAATGGCTGACATTGCCTTCTTATTACTGGTTTTCTTTATGGTTACTTCGGTGTTGGATTCGGATCCAGATCTTCCTATCGATCTCCCAGATGTTCCTGGTGGAGAGCAGCTAAATAAAAAAATTGCCAATCTTTATCTGAGCGCAGATTCCGAAAGAACTGTTTATTTTAATTCCGTAAAACGACCGCTTAATGAAGCGTTAAGTGAGATTAGAGCAAAACTTGCGACCACTCCGGATTTAAAAGTCTTGATCCATGCCGATCAAAATTTGACTTACGAAGAATTGGATAGTGTATTTGAATCACTAAAAGAAATTGGTGCATTAAAAGTATCACTGGTAACACAAACCACCCAGGGTGGCGGTTTAAAAGGACAATAACGTGAACCAAGTTGTTACTCTTCCTCGAAGGTCCAAACGACAAAGAATTCATCGATTTATCGATCGTTATAGAATGGAGACGGGACTTGGGTTATCCGCCCTTATCCAGCTTCTCATCATTTTATTTTGGTTCACTCCTCAATTCGAAGGGGACGGACTAGATAATTTAGTCGAGGAAGTTGCCTTCATCGATAACGTACAAATCCAAGAACCTGTCACAGACTCCAAACCAACAGATGGTGATTTTGACCTTACTGATAAAGAGAAAGTAGAGAAAAAAGAGGATCCAAGGGTTGCTGGTGCTTCTGACCCGATCGTTTCTGGAGCCACGTCTCCAGTAGACCTATCTCCCAATGTTAGACCAGAATACACGAGCGAGGCTAAGTCACTGGGTATTACGGGGACTATGACTTTGGAAGTTGTGATTGCTGATACTGGTGAAGTACTACGTGTACGATCCGTTGGTAAAACATTAGGTGGTGGTTTGGAACAAGAAGCAATCAATACATACAAAAGAAAGAGATTTTCGCCGTCGATCTTGGAAGGAAAACCAATAACAGTAAAAGTTCTCGTTCCGATTCGATTTACATTGAATTAAAAAAAATACTAAATAGATAAATTACAGGACCATTGGAAACTCATTCAATTGCCTGTAATTTGTTTCAATCATTCCATTCCGAATCGGTTCACTCCAATTCCAAAACCTTGTCTTCTTCTGTAAGTGTTTGCGTAGGCTTCGGAATTTCTATTTTTTCAATTCGAATTTCATGGACAAAATTGGAATCCGAAAATGAGTCCAAAATCGTAATCCTTCGTGGGTATTGTTTATCCAACCAGGGTTCATAAAAGCCAAACTTGAGAACACCTTTGTAAAACCCAAACAACTCTCGATACGTAAATTGTATCCACTCCAAAGCCCCTGACTGTTTTTCCAGATAGGCAACGTATTGATCCGTGTCAGGATTTGCCTCTGGCTGAACTGATGTAAGGTATAAGGTTTCGTAATCTGCCCCATTTACACTGATTTTTCCCGAATACATTAGAATGGGATACTCTTTTAAGCGCCAAGGCAAAGTCAGATACAAACGAAGAGATTCCAAATACACTCGGACTTCATCATCGGCAATAAACACCTTACCAGTATCAGCTGCAACTTGGTATGTATCTTTTTTGACCAAACCATAGATCAATCCCTTACTCTGCCCACTTAAGAACTCGATCTCCATAGCATCTTTTTCAAAATCTATAAAGACACGAAGTCGAGGCTCATCTTCTTTGATAGGAGTGAAAAATCTAACAAACTTAGATTTCCAGACGTCTTTGATTGTAAACTGAACTGACTTGTATTTTTTCCATTCTCCAGGTTTGAGTTCCTTGTAGTTTGGGTTATCTAAAATCTCTTCCCCTTTCTTTCTAAGAGACTCATTATAACCAGTATTAGTCAAAACCGCAGGTCGAATGTCTGCTAACGAACAACCGGCAAGTGAAGATAAAATAAGGGGAACAAAGAAGAATCTGCTAAAAATCAATTGGTAGGAATTAAAAAAATGTTTCTGAAAGCTGGAATGAGTGAATTTACGAAGATAATGCAAGAGAGTAACCTTTTGGAATTTATATCTGGGCTACCTCCAAGGTCAGATAAAGAGAATGAGATGTCAAGCGAGGAAGAAATGAAGGCTGGTTACCCAGCCCTGCATTAGTGAGTAAATTAAGCTTTTGCAGCTCCCGTTTTTTTGATCGATTCAGCAACTTCATTGATTTTTGCTTTTACTGATTCGATTTTTCCTTCAGGCATTTTTGCTTTGATTTCTTCAGCAATTTTAGTGTAGTTTTCTACGATTTTAGAACGAGTCTCTTCGTAGTTCTTTCCAGCAACACTTGAGAATTCTTTAATGTCTGTTAGGATTTTATCAACGGATTGACGAACTTTCACTGAACCTTCAGAATTATCAGAAGCACCTTTAGAAACTAACTCATTGTAAGTTTGCTCTAATTGTGTTTTTGCTTTATCAAGACCTTCTTTTCCTGATTGGAAAATTCCGATTCCAGCGTTAAGGATGTCCATAATTTGTTTTTCCATTGTTTAGCTCCTGGTTTTCACCTATTTGTGCAGTGCACAATCCAAATATGTGCGACGCACAAAATAGTGCAAGTCTTTTTTTGTGTGATGAACGAACTTTTTTTAGAGATTTCCGATGAGTTTTTCTCTCTGGTGCGCCATGATATTCTTCAAAAATTCCACATAGGCATCCCTTCCCAGGTAATTGATCTGTGAAACTCCCGATTTTACCGCCGCCTCCGCTACTGCTGGAGCAACATGGTATAACACCCTTGCATCCAACGGTTTTGGAATAATATAATTCTCGTTAAACTCGATGGTCTCGTTACCATAGGCTTCCCTTACTTCTGTAGGAACAGGTAGTTTTGTGAGATCACTTAACGCATATGCTGCGGCAAGCTTCATTTCCATATTCACTACTTTTGCACGTATATCAAGTGCTCCTCTAAAGATAAAAGGAAATCCCAACACATTATTAACTTGGTTAGGATAATCGCTACGACCCGTCGCCATAATCAAATCAGGCCTTGCCTGTTTTGCGTCAGGGTAAGGAATTTCCGGATCAGGATTGGCAAGTGCAAAAACGATA
The DNA here is from genome assembly GCA_025457985.1 of Leptospira sp. Lineage (GTDB taxonomy): Bacteria > Spirochaetota > Leptospiria > Leptospirales > Leptospiraceae > Leptospira_A. The sequence goes on along the minus strand of JALOTI010000029.1, from coordinate 5,784 downwards.
GGTTTGTCTGCCATGGACTTTATCATTTGTTCCGTAACAACGTTTGCAACAGATACACCAATAAAAAGATCCGTGCCAGGAAAGATTTCTTCTAACGTATTAGCTTCTGTTTTGCGAACGTAGGGAAGCTTGGACTCATGTAGATTTGTTCGTTTGTGATTGATCACACCTTTAGAATCTAACATAAAAATATTATTATGTTCGACGCCAATATGTGTTAACATTTCTGCAATCGAAATGGCTGCAGCTCCAGCACCATTGATAACAACTTTTAGATTATTTGCTTTTTTTCCAGTTAACTCAAGAGAGTTTAGAAGAGCGGCGGTAGAAATAATAGCGGTTCCATGTTGGTCGTCGTGAAAAACAGGAATCTTCATAGAATTGTCCAACGTCTTTTCAATATAAAAACATTCGGGAGCCCGGATATCTTCTAAATTAATTCCACCAAACGTTGGTTCAAGTGCCTTTACAATTGTGATAAATTTTTCTGGGTCCGTTTCATTGATCTCAATATCAAATACATCGATACCAGCAAATTTCTTAAATAAAACAGCCTTACCTTCCATCACTGGTTTTCCAGCTGAGGCACCAATATTTCCTAAACCAAGGATTGCTGTTCCATTGGTAATGATTCCAACCAAGTTTCCGCGGTTGGTGTATTCATAAACAAGTTCCGGATGTTTTTCTATTTCTAAACAAGGATACGCGACACCCGGGGAGTATGCTAAAGAAAGATCGTAACTATTTTCCGTTGGTTTGGTGGGTACTACCTTGGTCTTTCCTTTCGGAAAACGGGAATGGTACTCGAGTGCGCTATTTTTCATGGTCTATTTTCCCAGGATTTTGAATTCACAGGAAAATCCTAGAATAAAATGGCAAAATACTTCTGCAAAAATGATTGAAACCCTAACAATTTCCCTGTATTCCTTTCTGAATTAAAACAAAGAAGGGACATATTTGGAAATCATCGGCGAGTTTTTAGGTACAGCAGTTTTGATTCTCTTGGGAAATGGGGTCGTCGCTGGAGCCCTTTTAGAAAAATCGAAATCAAAGGATGCAGGCTGGATCTCAATCACAGCAGGTTGGGCATTTGCAGTTCTTTTTGGGGTCCTCGTCGCAAAGGCTTTCGGGAGCCCAGGAGCACACCTAAATCCTGCCGTTACACTCTCGGTCTGTATTCAATCTGGAGATTTTTCCAATTTTTTTCCCTTTGCCTTGGCTCAAATCTCTGGAGCAGGATTCGGAGCGATTTTAGTTTACCTACACTATCTTCCACATTGGAAAGAAACAAAGGATTCCGGAAAGATATTAGCAATTTTCTCTACAGAACCAGCAATTTCGAACGTCATTTCAAATAGCATCAGCGAAGGTTTTGGTAGTTTTTTATTGATTTTAGGAATTCATGCCATCTATACTCCGTTACATGGCGGAATATCAGTGTTCACTGGGACAGGACTCGTTGCAATTCTAGTTTGGGCTATTGGACTTTCGATGGGAGGAACAACAGGTTATGCGATCAATCCAGCACGCGATTTAGGTCCAAGACTTGTCCATTACTTTTTACCAATAGCCAATAAAGGGAACTCTAACTGGAAATATGCATGGCTACCCGTGGTCGCCCCACTTTTTGGTGGTGGTTTGGCGGCCCTTTTTATTAAGTGGATGCATTAGCAAGAATTACATGAACCATTTCCTTCAATTTGTGCGTTCTCTCTTTCGGTCACCCGAAGGAGTTGAACTTCGCTACCAACTTTACTTCGTCGCAACAAATTCAATTTATGTTCTAGCTGGACTTATCCATTTCGCCTTTATATTTTTCTTTCTGGCAGTCGGAGCTAAAGAAATGTCCCTCTTCAATATTGGGAGTGTACTTTGGTTTGGATTTACAATTTGGATCTACCGAAAGAAGAATCTTTTTACATCTCTCTATCTTTGTTTTATTGAAGTATTTTTACATGCATTGGCTGCTACCTACTACTTTGGGTGGGGTGCTGGTTACCAATACTATATGATGCTTTTTGCAACTGGAATCTTCTTACTTCCCCCAGGAAAAACATTTTTAAAATTTGGAAGTATCGTGATTGGATGTTTTTTATTTGCATCTACTTACTATTATGCGATGTCTTATCCACCGATTTATGTATGGGACCCATCTTTTTTAGCACTTATCAATATTTCTAATATCATATTTTCTACTCTTTTTCATGCAGGATTCGCATACTATTTTACTCTATCTGCAAATATAGCAGAAGACTCACTTGAACGAGAAAACAATGCTCAAAAAGCTTTCTTTCAAAATATTTCTCATGAGCTAAGAACCCCACTAACGCTTATTTCGGGTCCATCCGAATCTGCCTTAGAAAGAAGTGAAGGGCTACCAGAAAATGAAGTAAAACTGATCGTAAACCAATCACGAAGACTGACTCGGCTTGTGAACCAACTCTTAGATCTACAAAAAATAACATCAGGCAAGATGGAACTTAGAAAGTTAAAACTTCCATTAGGTGATTTTTTGAGTCAAGTTTCTGAAAATTTTACTTCATATGTAAAAAGAAAGAAAATTCAATTCGATTTGATTATACCACCAAACCCTGTTTATGTGGAAGCAGATCCAGAACAATTGGACAAATGTATCTTTAACTATCTTTCTAATGCTATTAAATTTACGGAATCAGGTGGTCGAATCAGTTTAGAGCTCAGTTTTAATGATTCGGAGGCTGTAGTCTCTGTAAAAGATACCGGCAGAGGAATGGACTCACATCAAGTACAAAGATTATTTTCACGTTTTGGAATCAGTGAGGCATCTCTTACGAGAGAGCAAGAAGGTACTGGTCTTGGACTCTCTCTCGTCAAAGAGTTGGTAGATCTTCATGGCGGTAGGGTCGGTGTTGATAGTGTACTAGGCGGTGGCTCTAACTTTTATTTTTCTCTTCCACTAATCAAGGACTCCTTGAGTGAAATTTCAGACAAATGGATGTCATATTATACAGTTCGTCATGAATATACTACTGATGAACCATCTGAATTGAGTAATCAAATAGTTAGAGGCACAAGTTTTCGATCACAGAAAATTTTGGTGGTTGAGGACAATCATGATTTAAGATCCTATATCGGATCGGTTTTAACACGCAATGGATTTCATGTTTTTGTTGCCGCTGACGGCCAAGCGGGTATTGAATCTGTTTTCAAAGAATCTCCAGATCTAGTAATTTCGGATTTAATGATGCCGAAAAAAAGTGGTTTAGATCTAATCAAAGAAGTTCGGAAAAAAGATCATTTGAGGTCTCTTCCCATTATACTACTGACCGCAAAAGCTGATGATTCCACAAGACAGGAAGTTCACAAAGAGGGCGCTGACTTTTATCTCTCCAAACCTTTTTTAGAATCAGAACTGCTAAATGTAATAAGTAATGCACTTAGGCTTAAAGAAAAGGAAACTTATTTCAAAGAAGAACTAACGCGTGGTATACGAATTCAAAAGAAACTTTTACCTCCAATTCAATATGATTCTAATTATTTGAAAATTGAATGCGAATTTTATCCTAGTGATGGTATTGCCGGTGACTACTACATGGTCAAAGACCTTGGCAATGGAAAAACATTAATTTTTTTAGCTGATGTTTCGGGCCATGGATTTGCAGCAGGTATGATTTCCGCAATGTTGTATTTTATATTAAGACAGCCAGATGTTTTGAACGAAGATCCAAATTTATTTTTAAAGACTATCAATTCCCATTTGTATGGAAATACTGCAGGACTATTTGTAACAGCTGTAGCTGTCCTAATTGATTCTAAGTCCAATAAATTCTATTGGTCAAAAGCGGGTCATGAAGATATCTATTTTGGTAAAAAAGACAAACAACTGTTACAGCTACAAGGAAAAGGGAAACCTCTTGCTCTCTTTTCGGATTGGGAGGGAAATACAGAAGAAGTTTCATTTGCTACGGGAGATAAACTGTTTCTCTGCACGGATGGATTATTTGATTCACAAAATGCTTCCGGAGTGAGCTATCGAGAGTCAGGATTTGTAAGTTGGTCTTCCAATAGTAAAAACTGGTCAGAAATAAATTCTATCCAAAGCCTCATCAACTCAGCAAGAATCTTTTCAGGCAAACAGGAGTTCGAAGATGATGTCACTGTTTTAGAAATACAGCTGGGTCTTCTATAAATTAGGCTTTAAGAGAAAAAACCAAATTCCAAAAGAAATAAAAAACAGAAAGCCGAGCCCAACTAACCAATTCCCATACTTTCGATAGATTGTTTCTACAGGCAGAGTCGGAGCTGAGGCAACGAGAACACCGTCATTTCTTTCAAAATACTCTAAACTCCCCTTTGTTCTTCCATAGCTATCATAAATTCCAGACAGAGCTCCTCTAGTAGAACGAACAATCGTTGTGCCATTTTCTATACCGCGAAGGACAGCCATCTGCGTATGGAATGGATCGATACCTTTCCAGTCTGAAGCAGATATAAGTACAACACCTGCTCCTAATTCAGCGTGAGTCTTTGTCAATGATAGGCTATCAAAATCATAACAGATAGCAGTTGATGCCTTGCCAAATTGAGTTTGAAAGACTTTGATTTCGGAATCTATTTTTGCAATCGGTTCACCTGGCGGAATGAATTGTTTAAAATAAGTTTGCCGGATCTCACCCTCGGTAGAAATCCAATGGATTTTATTTTCCATAAAAAATTCATCAGACTTCAAAGGAACTACGATTGCCGCAATAATCTCGACCTGGTGTTCTTTGGCGAGACTCCGAATTCTTTGTAAGAACATTTCCTCTTCATTTTTTTGAACAAGGATTCCGCCTTCATTCCATACTACAATTTTTGCGCCCTCTTTGGAAGCTTGGATCGTACGCTCTATGACTAAATCAGTGTTTATCTTGTTTTCTAGTTCATTATTCCAAAAGGACTGGATATCTTTATGAGAGGTAACCGTTGCAAATTTTACGGATTCACCCTTAATGGGCAGGGTCAACCGAATCGCACCAAACATATAAAGAGATACTAATATACTGATATATACTATCTGATGAATTCTTAAGGAATTTGAAAGGGTTTTATTCGTTTCAAATTCAAACAATGTTCTTTCGATTAAAACATTACACCAGTAGATTAAAAAACTAAGTCCCGTTGCACCAAATATGGATGCCGACTGGAGTAAAATTAGATTGGAAAGTTGGCTATTTGACATCATCCCCCAAACTCCGAACTCAGAACTGATACCGCCAAGCCACTCGATAATTGTGAATAGAAAAGCGAAGCTAAATAGATTCCAATAGGAGTCTTTTGTTTTCATTCGAATCCAATTGTGAATCCATAATAACAGACTAAAAACGATCCCACCTTGGATTCCCGAACTCAAAGCAATAAAGGCATGAAACGGCGCAGAAACGATCCGAAAAGTTGACACTGTTTGGATCAAAATCAGAGAAATGAGTAGTAGCCAAAATGAATAGTTTAGTCTCGTATAACGAAGGAAAGGAACAAGTGCTACCCAAGCAAATATGGGAACATTCCAGCGCATACCAGTAAATCCAAGTAAAACTGCTCCAAGAGCAAGTAAAACCCACTTATTTTTTGAGCCTTTGATCTGATTTGACTTAATGTTCTGAATTGTTTCCACCTGCACCTAACCACAATAATTTTAAAGATTCTAACCACATTGTTTCTAAATTCAATTTCAATTGGTAACAAAGGATTGGTGCTCCAAAGAAAAGGGAACCGATTGCAAGTCCCAATGCACTGATATTTGTATTCTTTGGTAATTCTTTATTT
>JALOTI010000453.1 GCA_025457985.1 Leptospira sp. | reverse complement strand
GAGGAAAGTCACTAGAACCCGAATCTCGTACTTTGTTTCGATATTTATCACAATATTTTTTCCATTTAAAATCATCTGTCTTACCAGTGTTAGATGTACATTCTGGTTTCGGAACTATCGATCATGTTTGGTGGCCTTATGCAAAGACAAAAACTCCTTGTTTGGATACACCTGTTTACGAAAAGATAGCTGATTTTTTTGCAAACGGCAGGAGACATACTCGTTTTAAATTTGGACCACAAAGTGAAACCTATACGACACATGGTGACCTCTGGGATCGGTTTTATGATTATTTCTTGGATAAGGCGAAGGTTGAAAACCTAAAGTCAAAGTTTTTACCATTAACCTTAGAAGTGGGTACATGGTCCGACATCAAAGAAAATCCATCCAAACTCTTTCGAAAGCGTGGGATTTTTAATCCAGCCAGGGAAAATAAATTTGAAACCATTACGACCTATCGGGATTTTTTAAGAGATTTTGTATTACTCGCTCAATCCAATGTCAAAGATTGGACTTGAGAATTTGTAATTAATTTTTTTACCAACCATAAAAAAGACTCGAAGATTCGGTCATTTTGTCCATTGTAATATGCTCTAGATTTTCAGCAGGAGAGTCACGATGGAGAGAAAGGATTTCTATTACACCAAATTTTTATACGTATTTTTCATATGTTATTTCTTTACGACAGCAAGTGTTACGTATGCTAATGATCTGCCTTCTGATTTCTCAAAATCGAGGATTTCTCTTGGAAGTAAACAAACTCCCATTCGTTCCTTACCCAAGGAACTTTCAAAGTATAGAGAATTGGAGAGGCTTTCACTCTATGCAACATCCATAGAGTTTCCCAACGAAATCGCAAATCTTCCAAAACTAAAAGTATTGGAGTTGGAAGGAGATATGGAAAGTCTTTCTTCAACTATAGGGAATTTGACGCAAGTTGAATCTTTAGAAATATCCCTCGGATTAACAGAAGTCCCGAGTGAAATTGGGAATATGACTTCTCTTCGCAGTTTACGCCTAACAGCCAATCGATTGAAGGATCTACCTTCTTCTTTTAGAAACCTTCAAAATCTAAAGGGAATTTCAATCGCAGAAAATGAATTTGTTAAACTTCCTTCTGTGATCACAAAGCTGGTTCAAATTTCATGGTTCAGCGCAAATAACAATCAAATCAAAGAGCTTCCATCCAATATAGGTGACTTAAAAAATCTGACTGGATTTAATTTGCAGTCCAATGAACTTCAGGAACTTCCCGATTCCGTAGCGGAAATCCAAACCATAACGGATATCAATCTGATGGACAATCGATTTCGCAAATGGCCTGAGGCTCTGAGTGGATTGAGGAACTTAAAAGAGGTAAACTTATCGCACAACCGAATTGAGACTTTATTTCGTAATACGGAAAACTTACCTTCCCTAACAAAACTTTGGCTCCATTCTAATTCCATTTCAGAAATACCAGATTCGATTCGAGGTTTAAAATCGCTTCAGTATTTCTATCTTTGGAACAATCGGATTGAATCGATTTCTCCAGAAATTAAACACCTGGCTTATTTAGAAGTACTCCATCTCAAACAAAATGAACTTACATCTCTACCTTTGGAAATTGGATCACTAAAGAATCTTACCGTTTTGGAATTGAGTAGTAACAAGCTGAAAGAGCTTCCTGATAGTTTAGGTAACCTAACTAATCTTAAAGGATTGTTCTTGGGGTTTAATCAACTGAGAGAGCTTCCTCCTTCACTTGGTAAGTTAAATAATCTTCAAGAAATAGATTTGAGTTTCAACCAATTGGTTGCCCTTCCGAGTGATCTTCGAGGTCTGAGACGATTGAAGACATTAAATCTTTTTGGAAACTCTCTCTCAAAAGTCCCGGATTCCTTGGGAAGTTTAACTAATCTCTATGAACTTTCCTTAGGTGGAAATGAGCTGACTTCTCTTCCAGCTTCGATTGGAAATCTAAAAAATTTAAATATTTTAGATTTGAGTGATAACCAACTTACCACGCTTCCCAATGATTTCAGTAAGTTAACGAACTTAGAATATCTAAGCATTCGAAACAATCAAATATCAAACTTTCCCGATTCCTTAAAAGGCCTTCGTTCTTTAAAAACGATACATATAGATGGAAATCCAATCAAACCCGAAGCCCTTGCCAAACTCAAACGTCTTCTGCCACAAGCAGTGATCATTGATTGGAAGTTATCCCCACCTAAAGAAAGATTATCTATTATGTATCGCAAAACATTTGAAAAACTCAATAGATTCCGTGTGGGCTATGGTGCGATTCCCATGGAAGTGGACTTTAGATTGTGTATGGCATCGGAGGCTCACGCACGTTATTTAGTCGCAAATGAAGGCCATCCTTCAACAAAGGGAATGGGCGCCCATGATGAAAAAGAAGGTCTGCCATTATATACAATGGAAGGTTCGAAAAAGGAATTTCGATATGGAACGCAAGCTGAAGTAATTTCTTTTGGTGATGAACGTGGTGATGAAGCCATTGATGTTTGGCACCAAACAATTCTACACCGAAGACCCATTACCAGTCTAGGATATATGAAAGTTGGCTTTGGTTATGCGGAGTCAGAGGGACAAAAAAACCAAAAGGCAGTACTACGAGTTGTGGGTCTAAATCACGCGTAATGAAATTCCAAATACCACTCCCCGAGACGACGAGGACCAAATCGTCGGTTACCCCATTGCCATAAAGTTCTATCAAGAAAGATCCTATGACCTTAAGGATTTTAAGGCGTTGCTAAGGAATGGCTCGGGGAAGGTAGTTCCCCATTGGTTGATCCAACCATCCGACGGAAAGTATGGCATCGGTGGGGAAACTGAGATTTGGATTATGAGTCAGGATCCTTTAGAACCTAACGAAACGTATACTGTAGAAGCGGAAGGTATTCGTAGGGGGAAACGAAAGTGGAGTAAAAAATGGAGTTTTACCACTACCGACAGATCTCAATAGAAGGATTTCCCATTCTAATTCTCTAAATATCCTTTTGGTTTATTGTTCCATCGGATATGTGAATCTAACTTTATAAAAAATATAGTCAGATATAAAAATATAGTTGACTATAAAAAAATAGATCGGAGCTTTGCCAATGGGAGCTTATGAAACTATCAATCCAAACGGAAAGTAAACTGTTTGCAGCCTTACCATTAAAGGATCGAAAGTTTGCTAAGACTCGAATCAGGATCCTTGATGTTTTTCTTTCGGAGTTGGAAACCAAGTCCTTTGAAGAAATTAAAATCAAAGAAATCGCAAAATCGGCGGATATTTCCGAACCCACCTTTTACAATTATTTTCCTGAAAAAGATGATCTAATTCTCCTTTTTATTCAAGTTTGGAGTTTATCCGTCAGTGTTTTTTCTTATGAATCAAATTCTAAAAACAAAAAAGGCATTTCAGGATACTCTCTCATTTCAGCAATCTTTCGTTATACGGCACGAGAATCAAAAAAAAATTCACGAATTCTTTTGGAGATCATTTCTCTCCAAGCTCGCACCAAAAAAGAACTGCAGATTCCAAATCTGACCTTGGCAGAAAGATTGATGTTATTTCCTAATACAAAGGGAATTGAGAGTTTTCCTTCTGGCGGTGTAGAAGTTCTCATTGAGAAGGGATTAATGAATGCAATTGAAAATAAAGAATTACCAAAGAATACAAATATCAGTGCGTTGGGACTTGCAATAGGTTCCATTTTCTTTGGAGCACCAATCCTTTGTTACCAATTGAAA
>JALOTI010000452.1 GCA_025457985.1 Leptospira sp. | reverse complement strand
ATTGATAACGTATCCTTTAAATGTTAAAATTCCACATAAACTTATGCATTATATCAAGGATCGAAAGATCTATGCACAACGATGGAAAGATGCAATCCTCAATACGGATGTAAAACTTTTATTCATAAATGGAGGAGCCGATCCAGTGAGCGGAAGCCATTTAGCCGACGAAATAGAGTCACTGCCAATTAAAAACAAAACCCTTGTTCGGTGGAATGAAATTGGACACTATCCCCAATGGGAAAATCCAAAAGAGTGTTTTCAAATCATTCATGAATTTCTAAAATAAACTATGTGGGATTGGGAAGGATGTCTCCGGAATCCATTCCAGTTCCATCGTCCATAGGCTCTTCTTGAATTTCAGAACCCGAATCCTTAAGTCGGTAACGAATCTCAATTTTTTCAGGATTGACTTGCAAAACTTCAATACCTTTTAAATCTTTATTTTTGATAATTCTAACTTTTGTTATCTGAGGTTGGATTTCAGGAATAATCTTTTTTTTCACAGGATCATAAATATAATTACATGGCACTTGCGCAATGATGCCTGTCAAAATCTGAGCAGACCGAATTGGCTTTACAGAAAAGTATCGTATAGCTACTTGTTCGTCGGAGAGATCTGCTTCCAGTTTCGGATCGAGGCCCGCACAAACAACCGGTATACCAGATGCAGTTTGTTCACCTGTCTTGTACGATAAGGGAATTATATTTACGTTCACCGTTACATCTCGAGAGCCAAGAACATTTACTCCCTTAGGTAATTCAGGTATTTTCACAGTGCGCGCAAAAGGCTCTTTGCGGTCATTTAAACTTATCTCTGGAAGCAAAATCCGATTTATTTTTTCCAGATCTTGTGGTTTTCCACTCAAGGTAACTTTGGATGGACTCAAAATCTGAGTCAACTTTTCGAAATTAGGCGGAGGTGCACCTTCAAACACAGCTTCTAATGGAACAATCTTCAATCCCCTCGACTCAACTTCCAAGGGAACGGTTTTTTTTAATTTTGTAACCTTAACACCACTGGGAACACCCACTATTTTATATATAGGAACTTCTGTTACACCCAGTTGGATAGACTCAGGATCAATCACCGCCTTCATGAACTGAGAGTAGTAGTTCACTACATCTTTAAAACCTTCCACACGAATGGGAATTGTTTTTTCAGGGTTTTTTGAATAACTTAAATTACCGCTCAATTTCGGATATTCGATAGGTACATTTATCGTCTTAATAAGAATTTTAGAATTTTGTAAATTAATATAAAATATACAAGCAACTAGAAGTGAAACTAGTTTGGCTTTCCAATTTCTAGAAAGTTTATATAGGATTTTTGCAAAGACTTTCACGTTCCTAAATCCTTTTCTTTATCTTTTGCTTTTTTACGATCGTCATCTTTGGGTTTTTTCTGACCTGTTGACATAAACTGGCTAACCATTGCTTTTAATTCCAAAGGTTTGACCGGATGGAACATCTCTCCCTCGTAACAAACTGTTATATCTCCAGTTTCTTCCGAAGTTACTATTACAATCGCATCACTCTCTTCTGCAAGCCCCAAAGCTGACCTATGCCTCGCTCCCAGGGTGGATATTTCGACAGAACTACTCATGGGAAGGTAGGATGCAGCTGAGACAATTCGGTTTTGTTCAATGATGACTGCTCCATCATGAAGTGGAGAATTCTTAAAAAATATTGTCTGCAAAAGTTCTGCGGAGACAACTGAGTCCAGTGGAACTGCATTTTCAGAAATATCCTTTAAACTGATATCCTTGACTAACACTATGATGGATCCAATTTTTTGTTGTGCCATATTTCTCACAGCTTCAACAATAGGATCCAAATCGAAACTTGGCTTAAGAAAGAAAAGTCGAAGAAGCCTCATTCTAGCTAATTCGCCCGTAATTCGCCGTAACTCAGGTTGTAATAAAACGATGATGGCAAAGACAAGAGCGGGTCTGATATTAGTCAGTATCCATTCTAATAGCTCGAATCCAAAAAATTCAGCGAGACTGCCTGATATCCAAATGATACCAACTCCCAAAAGTAGCTGAATCCCTCGTGTTCTTCGTAAAGTAGTATAGGTTTTATAGATTAAAAATGAGACTATTAGAATATCTAATATTACAGAGATATAATTCTTACTCCATGGAATAATATATAATCCGCGAAGAAAATCCACTATAGTCCCAAAACATCAAACATATTATAGAGGCCTTTTTTCTTATCGGCCAAAAATTCAGCAGCTTTTACAGAACCGAGTGCGAAAGTCTTTCGATCGCCTGCTTTGTGAGCAATCTCAATCCTTTCTTCAGGACTAAAAAAATAAACCGTATGTTCACCAACGACCTCTCCTGCTCGCATAGTATGCATCGCTATTTCCTTTTTATCTCTCTCAGGATACATACCATGTCTTCCATAGATAACGTTAGAGTCTTTTCTATCTAAAGCTTTGAGTAAAACTTCTTTTAGGTGCACAGCAGTTCCGGATGGTGAATCTTTTTTATGTCTGTGATGGATATCCAATACTTCCACATCAAAGTCATCAGAAAGAACTTTTGCGGCAATCTCAGTTAGTTTAAAAAGTAAATTTACTCCAATCGACATATTGGGTGAAAACACAATCGGAATTTCGTTTGCTGCATCTCTGATCTTTTGTTTATCTGATTCTCCAAGCCCGGTTGTGCCAATTACGATAGGTTTTTTATTTGTTACTGCAATTTCTAAATT
>JALOTI010000451.1 GCA_025457985.1 Leptospira sp. | reverse complement strand
GAAAGGAAGGAGCGCAAAAACAGGAACTAACAAATGACTAATGGAATAGAATGTTCCAAGTAAATTGACCGCAACCGTAAGAGTCGCGACCAAAATGAAGAAAAATAAAAAGTCATAAAAAAAAGAGCGACCTACTTGGATTCGGTATTGGTCAGCATCAAAACTAATATATAAAAATCGCCGAAAAAAACTTAAGAATATTACCAAACAAAAAATGATTACAACTAGATACGGTGAATTCAATCTTACTTGTGATGTGAGAATGTCTCCAAAGTAAGAAGCTAAAATATGGGTTTGAACATTACCCCCCAATGATAAAAGGAATTGTGAGGCTGAAGAAAAAAATACAAAAAGAATTCCTAATACTACATCTTCACGAATGGAAGTTGACCTTTTGATAGTTAATAGTGGGAAGATAAGAAGTGAAGAAATAAATATAGGAACCAATTCTCCATTCCAACCAAAAAAAAGACAAATCGCTACAGAAAAGCTTACCGCTTGTGAAAGAGTAACGCCAAAAAAACTGAGTTTACGAAGGACAATGAGTATGCCCATAACACTGAGTACGGCCCCCAAAATAGTTCCAAGCAAAATTTGGGGTAAAAACAAGTCCCAACTTTGAATGAGGTTAGTCATAATGGTGGCAGTTAGGTGGCCTTTCACCTTTTGTAATATTAAAGAATCTTCCATCATCGATTTCGAATACTTCATCAAATCCAGAATTCCAATCGTGATTTAAGCTATGTGTGATAAAAAAAAGAGATCGGTTTCCAGCGCTTAGGTATTCAGCGAGAATTTTTTGGAAAAGATCGCGTGACTTATGGTCGAGTGAGTCCATTGGCTCATCAAGGAAAACCAAATCTGCATCCGTAAGCAAGGCACGAAGTATAAGAACCCTCTGCAATTGCCCCCCACTACATTCTGATATTTGTTTGTTCAGATATTCAGATACGCCTGATCTTTCTAAAAGGAACAATTCAGAATCCGTAAATTTCTTTTTGGGCAAAAAGCTAAGAGCATAATTTTTGGGCATTAGAAGTACATCTTGAACGCTTAATGGAAAACTAAGTGCCATTTTTTTAGCTTGAGGAACGTAAGAAGACTTCAAGTTTTTGGAAATAATGATTTCTCCGGAAAGGGGACCTTGAAGTGAAGTAAGTGTGCGAAACAAAGTAGTTTTACCCGATCCATTTCCACCAACCAATGCATATGACTTTCCTGTTTGAATTACAAAATTGATATCTCGTACAACAGGAAATCCGGATCGATATCCAACCGAAAGATTGTTTGCTCGGATTAGCTCATGGGAAATTTGAATAGGACTACTTGGTTTGATCTGCAGCATTTCGTATTTTTTCTAAAGAGATGCGAATCATATCCTCATAGGTTTTTGCCTCAGGACTACCACCGACGGAAACCGGAAGTGTGACAACTATAGAGCCAGGTACTTTTGAAGATACGTACTCTGCATACTTGGGATTATGATATGGCCCAATTAAAATAATTTTTATTTTTTCGGCTAACATGTAACTCACAACTTGATCCATATAACGAACAGATGGTGGCACACCAGGTCTTTCTTCGATTGTGAGATTTGCGTTAAATTTAAATCGAGTAGCCAAATAGACAAATTGATCGTGGAAAACGGCAACCTTCAGTCCAAAATACGGTTCCATCTTCTTGAGTTCTTCTTTGGTTATAGATATCAGACGATTTTTTAGATTGAGAAAGTTTTTTTCGTAGTATTCCCCATTCATTGGATCAACACGAGTGAGTGCGTTTTTTACGTTCAATCCAATTTGGATGGCATTGATTGGATCAGTCGCATAATGCGGGTTCCCATAAATATGCATGTCCCCCATGGAACGATCCATCATAACAGTCGGTTCTCCCAAAATTTTGACTCCAACAGAAGTATCACAATACCCAGGCTGGCCCTTTTGGATTTTGATATTTCTTGCTTGCTGTTGCAAATACGGAATCCAACCGACTTCCAAATCAAGTCCGATTACACAAAGAACATCAGCCGTATTTAGGTTTACTAAAAAATCTGGACGAGTCATCACAAAATGTGGATCATCGAAACCACGAATCATTCCATACACGTTGACTCTATCGCCACCAATCTGTTCTGCGATGTATTGGATATCTGTTACACTGGCAACAAGAGAGACCTTAGCACCTAGCGGGTTCGTAAAAACTCCTGTAAGTAAACTTACTGATAGGATGTACAACCATTTCCATTGAACTCGTTTCAAAATCATCTCTCCAATATCTTAATAACTATGTGCCGGATGGGAACCCAAAATCGCAACCGCTTGGGCATAGAATCGTATCTCTCTAACTTCCTGAAAATCTGTTTTTGAATAGTCCATGATAAATCTACGTTCTATAGAACCTCGTATCTTTCCAAATTCCGAGCTATGGAAAGTTATCTGGAGGGACTGGGCCTCAATTGCATTGTCCGCCGCTCTACCATTACTTCGTACGAGTGACTTATCTGTAAAGTAGTCAAACCGAACACCGGCAGACCAAAGTTGGTGGAATTTGTAATCGATAAACAGATAATAACCCCATTGGTCTCGGGATGGCGCTTTGGAGTTTTCAAATGTGACAGGGTCCGTTACTTCAGGAAAAAACTCCTGCTGATACCATGCCTCAGACATAAACATAAGCTCTCTCAGATTGGAACGGTTCCATCTGAGGACGGCGTCCATTCCATATAAAAAT
>JALOTI010000450.1 GCA_025457985.1 Leptospira sp. | reverse complement strand
TGGGTCTGTAAAGTATGCGACGGAAATAACTGCGCCTCTGGAATTCCTGGGATGGGAGGGGTTGGGAAAATGGCCACTTTTGCGGACAATTATTCCTCTCTCCAAGAATACTCAATCTTACCGAGTTACATTCGCGATCATATTGTACCCAATGTCCAAGGTAATTTTTTGGGATTACAACTCCAGACACCAATTATGGCTGCTCCAATGACAGGAGTAGGAACTAATATGAATTTTGTGATGACAGATTTTGACTATGCAAAGTCTGTACTTCGTGCATTTTCTGGACTAGGATCAATTGCTTGGCTCGGGGATGGGGCCTCACCAGATAAGTACAAGGTGATGTTAGATGCTTTAAAGGCTAATGATGGGAAGGGTATTCTGATTTGCAAACCTCGTGAAGACGAAGGTTTACTTGCGGAAAGATTTGCCGAAGCAGAAAAACAAGGAGTGTTTGCGATTGGTATGGATATTGATGCCGTCAATTTCAAAACGATGGTTTCAAAAAACTTGTCAAGTGTTACACGGTCCTTAGACAAACTCATTAAACTCAAATCCAAAACCAAATTACCATTTGTTCTAAAAGGAATTATGTCTGCTGAAGATGCAAAATTTGCAATGGAGGGAGGATTTTCTGCCATTGTTGTTTCGAATCATGGTGGACGTGTACTGGATGGAATGCCTGGTACGAGTAGAGTTCTGCCGAGAATCCAAAAGTTTGTAAAAGGTAAAATTCCCATTCTTGTGGATGGTGGAATTCGAAGCGGAATGGACGTATTCAAGATGCTTGCCCTCGGTGCTGATTTTTGCCTTGTGGGTCGTCCAGTTGCTATCGCTCTTGTTGGCGGTGAGGAAGCGGGTGTTCGATTTTTAATACAAAAATATTCTGATGAACTGAAACAAACCATGAGTGTAACAGGTGCAAAAACTTTGCTCGACATAAAAAGAGAGATGATACTTCATAAACTCGAGCCTTGATTCATGGAAAAAGAGATAATTGACCCCGAAGCAATCCTAAAGGTAATTACTGCTCTTTTTGGAAAGTTACCAGCTACAATTTTAAACTCTGGTCAGGAATTTCCTGTCAAGGTTATTGCTCTTAAAAATAAATCTCTAATCATCAATACCAACCTAATGTTTCCATCCAAAGATCGTTTTTTGAGTGTCGTACACAATGGAACGAAGTTTATAGCAAGTTTCCATTTAGCAGGAGGAGATGGAAATGGTATAGAAGTGCTTACTCCTTTAAAAATTACTTTAACGCAAGCTAAACGACAAGGAAATAGGGTTGAAGTGAGTGGGAATCACTCCGGACTATTTGTAACTAATATAATAAATGTAAATGATGTAACAAAAGCAATCGGTTTTGATGATAAAAAAGTAGATACAATCCTTTTGGCTTATAGAACAAAATTGAGCAAAGCCTTTCCGCAATCATCCATTTTCTTCGCGGGGAGAATGGATAATCGTCTTCGGCTAATGCATCATTATGAGAAGGCTATCTTTATTCGCGATCGAAAAGATAAGTCAAGCGCCAATCCAGAGTATTTCCCATTTGATGAATATTTACGTATTTTCGAGAGTTCAAAAATTCCAGAACATTTTATTTCAGAAATTTCTGTTCCAATCAAATACAAGGGTTACATTCATATGGGCTATGTACAGATTTTGGCAGAAAGACCGCTTGATGAGGATATCTTCCATCAGTTGGAAACGTTTTCCTCATCTGTAAGTAAAGATATTATATCCACAGGTGTGTTTCAAGAATCTAGAGATGTTTGTAAGGTAATGGACTTAAGTACGGGAGGTGTGAGTTTTCTGCACGCACCATCTCGATCCTTTTCTAGATCAGTAACTATGAATGGAACTATTCTCTTCGATTTGAATTTGGATAACGGAAAAAAAGTCACCATTCGAGGGATTATTAAAAATATTCGAAACCAGGAAACAAATTTCCGAGTCGGATGTCAGTTTTACAATCTACTGGAATCGGATATCAATTTACTCGATGAATTTTTACATCCTGAAAAACCATCCGAAACTACAGATTCAAAACTCGGACAAGAGATTGTAAATTCTGAAAATGATGCGGATTCAATCGATGATGAGGGGAAAAACCACAACACTGATGAGGATTCTTCAAATGAAAATTTTGAGTCAGAAGTATTGGGTGATGAAAAGGCTCCTGGAGATCACTCACATTGATTCATGAAATTTTATGAAAGCTTTATCGTAAAAGAATATGCCGGACAGACTCTTTTAAACTACCTTAACAAAAAATTTCCCTACCATACTGAACATGAATGGGAAGAGCTTATCAGTCTCGGTCGAGTTCTCATAGAAGGCAAACAGGCATATTCTGAACAAGAACTCTTGTTAAACGATCGTTTGACATATATGCCCATTCCAGGCAGGATCGAAGAGCCTGATGTGGATATAGACTTTAGTGTGGTGGCTGACCATGATGATATACTTTTTGTATCAAAGCCACCGAATTTACCAATCCATCCTGCGGGAAGATATCGGACAAAAACCCTTTTGACTTTTTTGGAAAAAACCTATAAAGGAATATTGCCCGTTCATCGAATTGATCGGGAGACTTCGGGTTTGGTTCTTTTTGCAAAAACAAAGGATGCACATCTCCATTACCAAAAATTATTTGAAGATCGAAAGATTAAAAAAGAATATTTGGCAATTGTTTTTGGAGAATTTGATAGGTCGGGAACCGTAAAAGG
>JALOTI010000449.1 GCA_025457985.1 Leptospira sp. | reverse complement strand
AAGACCTCGATACGAGTTTATCCCACCGTCTAACGCAATACCCTTGGCAAGTATGTTTGACCTGGTGTTTTTTCCTACATGAATAATTCTCGCACCGGTATCCTGTACTTGTCCATTCCCTGCAAAAGCCAGAGACAGAACATCACCCGTAGAGTGGTCGCCTTTTAAAATAATTCCTGGGTACTTTATTGTGTTAGCACCAATATTACAATCGGTCCAAGTGATATGAGCAGATTCTTCGCACAACCCACGTTTCACAGTCCAGTTGTACATATTTTTTTTCCAATTCTGAATGGTAGTGTAAAAAATCTTTGCATTCTTTTTGGCTACGAGTTCTACAACTGCTGTGTGAAAATTAGTTCCCTTATCCTGAATAGAAGTACAACCTTCACTATACTCTAAGTGAGAATCTTCATCTGCAATCAAAAGAGTTCTTTCGTATTGACCCGAACTAGCGGCTGTTACTTTAAAATAAGCCTGGAGTGGCATAGGAGTTTTAACGCCTTTCGGAATGTATGCAAAAGAACCGCCACTAAATACACAAGAATTAAGAGCTGAAAATTTATTATCTCCAATGGTAACAACAGAACCTAAATAAGGTCGAACGAGTTCCGGATATTCTTTGATAGCAGTATCAATATCACAGAATATGATACCCAAATCTGTGAGTTCCTTTTTTACATTTGCATAGATGGTTTCGGAATCGTTCATGGTCTCAATTCCTGCCAGATACTTTCTTTCATGTTCTGGTATCCCGAGTTTTTCAAAACTTCTCAGGATTTCTGGGTCTACATCATCCCATGATTTTTTTTTCTGCTGGTTAGAACCAACGTAATGAACGTAATTGTCCAGATTGATTTGGAACTGAGGGATAAAACCCCAGGAAGGCATTTGTTTTTCTGTATAGACTTCAAAAGCCTTGAGTCGAAACTCCAAAAGCCAAGTGGGTTCGTTTTTGATATGAGAAATGGATTCCACAACTTTTCTCGTGAGCCCTTTTGGAAAACTATCCGCTCGGTAATACTCGTTTTCATTTGTATGCTCTTTTGTGATTGTGGATTCCATTCTATCTCCTATCGCGTGCAAACGAATATTTACACGCGGTTGTTGTATTCAAAATATTTGAATTAATTTACCGAAGAGAAGTAAGCCTTAGAACCAGTAGGATCAGCCTTCATTGTCTTTTTCCCTTCAGACCAGTTCGCTGGGCAAACTTCGCCATGTTTTTCCACAAACTGGAACGCTTGGATAAGACGAATTGCTTCTTGGATATTTCTTCCAACTGGTAAGTCGTTAACAGTCGCTTGGCGAATAATTCCATTTGGATCAATGATGAATGTTCCTCTGAGTGCAACTCCTGCATCAGGACCAGACTCAATAAGAACTCCAAACGATTTTGCGATCTCTTTTGTTTTATCCGCAATCAATGGATATTTGATCTCTCCAATTCCACCTTCTTTTCTCGGAGTTTTTTTCCAAGCTAGGTGAGAAAATTCGCTATCAATACTCACTCCCAATACTTCTGCGCCTAATTTTTTGAAATCTTCAAGCTGTGCATCATATTCAATGATTTCAGTTGGACATACGAATGTAAAGTCGAGTGGGTAAAAGAAAAGAACAACCCATTTTCCCTTGTAGTCAGATAGTTTGATTTCCTTAAAAGAATCCCCGATTACTGCAGTAGCTTTAAAATCTGGGGCCAATGATGTCACTTGTGGCATAGATACACTCCTTAGAATTATTCTAAAGTTTAGACTTGCCATTTGTCCAGATGTTTTTCAATCCAAGTCAGCTTTTCGAAAAACTATTCCTCAATTCCCCTTAGCCATTAGGAATTTTTCCATAAATTCCGTGATATCCCGAATGTTTCTATTGATCATCTTCCGGAGTTCTGGAGGGATATTCTGGGACTTTATCACGCGGTAGTAATTGAGCGCATTTTTAAGCATTTTTCTTCGGGCAAATTCCTGGGCTTTCATTAACATCGGTTTGTATTTGAAGTAAGAATATTCCATGATCGAATAGTTTTTGGACAATCGGAACGCATGCGGAATTTTTCCAAAATCGTAAGTGAGTGTTAAAAATGGTGCGTCATCAGCTTCCGGTGGCTTTAATTCTAGAACCCCGTGGATGATTTTTTCTGGCTCGGATTCATCCGCTTTCTCCGACATTTCGTCCGCCGAATTAGGAGATTCCTCTTCTGCTATTTCACCCAGATTTCCATCTACAATTTCTATCTCTGGCGGTTCCTTATCGTATAAATCTTCCGGTTCTTTCCCCTCTTCTTCATCCGCTTTTCGTTTCCGAAACACTTCGTCCGCATCTGGCAAACCTATGCGCAAAGATTCATCTAACGGGCGATTGAGCAATTCAACCATTAATGGATCATCTGTTGGAGTAAATGCAGGTGGAGAGGGAGGATTAAATTCTCGTTTGGGCTCTACTGGATCCGGAAGTTCTAATTCTTTTCGAAGAGCATCTGTTGTTTTTTCAAACCAATTGGGATCCTCACCTTCAATCCATTCTTCGTCCGGTTTCTCCTGAACTGGGTTGTCTCGTCTGTATTCTTCAGCCTCGGGAAGGCCAATGAGTTCCAGATCAATTAACTCTGGTAATACTGGCCTACCACCCTCAGGGAAAAAGGGTTTTACTAAATCGTTTAATGATTCTGGTTCTTCTTTGGGAAGTGCCTTCGCTTTTTTTTCTAATTTCTGTAAGGCTTTGTTTTTAAGGAACT
>JALOTI010000448.1 GCA_025457985.1 Leptospira sp. | reverse complement strand
AAAATGTGAAATACTCAGGATTATATATAAAAGTTGTTAAAAAACCAGTTTTTCTAAATTTTAATACGTTTTTTTGGGCATTGCGTATAACTCTTAATCTCTGTATTGCATTATGGATTTGCAAATCGTTTTTGACGGCGTATTGCGTGATAGTGGCCTTCATTAAAACAACGATGGTTGTCGGTATTGCGTAAAAAATGCTCTTTTTATCTAAACTCACGCTCTATTAAGTTGCTGAGCAATGTAACCAAGACTGGAATCTCTCTACAAATCCAGTGGGCTCGGAACTTTTAAGATTTCCTTCCGACTCAATCGGGCATACCGTTCTGTCGTCTTTACACTGGAGTGCCCGAGGAGCTTTTGGATATGACGGATTCCGGTGCCGGCTTCCAAGAGATGGGTAGCAAAGGAATGGCGGAGGGAATGAAAGCTCACTTTCTTTTGGATTCCCGCCAGGCTTCTTCCGTTTTCAAAGATCTTCTGGGCAGTTCTTGGGGAAAGGTGGCTTCCCGGATAGAGGCCAGGAAAGAGAAAAGGATTCTCTTCCTTTAGTATGACTTCTGCAAACTCTGTCCAAACTTCATAGAATTTTTTTGACAAAGGGACGAGTCTGTCTTTTTTTCCCTTCCCCATATGGATATGTATCACCTCCCTTTGGATATCCAAATCTTTTAATTTGAGTGTAACAATTTCGCTCAATCTAAGGCCAGAGGAGTACGTAAGCAGAATCAGAAGTTTGTGTTTCGGATTCGGAAGTTTAGAAACAATTAGGATAATATCTTCTTTAGTTAGGATTTCAGGTAATTGGCTTACTTTTTTGGGAAGGACTATATCTTGGGGAAACTCTTTGTGGAGACCCTCCGCCCAGAAAAATCGAAGAGCTTGAATTGCATTTCCTAAAGTGGATGGGTTAAGATTTCGTTCAAAATAAGAATATTCTAAATATTCGGATATCTTTCTTCCGGGAACATCCAGATAGGCGAAGGGTTTATTTTCTCCCTCATGATACCATTGGAAGAACATTCGAATTTGGCTAAAGTATGTTCGTATAGTTTTCTGACTGTAATTGCGAACCAGCATCAGACGGGAAAGCGCACGCAACCGAAGGTCTAGGGAAAGTACAATTTGGTCTGGAAAGGCCTCCTCTAGAAGGTTAGGCAAGGATTTGATATCATTCGACAACCAGATTCTCTGGCTAGAATTCCACTGGCACTTGTGTCGACGCAGAAATTCGATAACGTTTGTGTTATATGGGAATTTTATGGCTAGTTTTTTCGAGTTGTCCTGGAATAGGGTGGAGATATGAATACTAAACATATGGTAAGTATTCATGCTTCTCAAAAAAGGATCAAGAGAAAAAGGATAGCTTCGCCCCCTCACTTACATGAGATTTTTAAATTGGGTCAAATTTACGTTAGGGGGAGTTTTATTTCGACTGAAAAACCAAAAAAGAAATGAAATTGCTCCAAAAACAGAGGTTTGATTGAGCTATATTTCTATTTTTTCTTCTAGAAAAATGGCATATGAATGCAATAAAAACAGAATTCAAAATCTTGAATATTACGTAATAAAATCCGCCACAGAAACCTTGTTTAGGTCTTTTCTTTCTCCAAAATTGGATCGTTACTCTTTGTGGGGGTTTCGGCGAAGACTGTTTCAGTCACTTTTGTGATTCTGGCTCTGTCCATGTATTTCCTTCGGATGGGAATGGTGTTCACCTTCGTGGGAATGGTCGTGATGAGAGTGACTATGACCGGAATGTCCGTGGGAATGGTCGTGGTGAGAGTGACTATGACCGGAATGTCCATGGGAATGTCCGTGGTGGGAGTGGCCAAATTCCCGCTCCATCTCTTTAACCGCTATCTCTTCCAAGGCAGACTGGACATCCGAGCGGATTACTTCAACCGAAACAAAGGGAACACCAAATTCTGTTTTTAACAATCTATGGGTTTGAATCACAACCTGATCTCGATCAGCCTTTTCTGTTACGAGGATACGAATTTCTATGGAGAGCACACCTGAGGTTAACTTTCGAACTGTTACGATTGGAATAGATTGAATCCCATCAATTTTTGTTAGGTGTTCTAATAAATGCTCTTTGTCAAAATCATCTACATCTGCTTCGATAAGAATTTTTATAGATTCTTTTACGATACCATACGAAGTTTTTAGAATAAAGATTCCCAAAGCAATGCTAAGAAAACTATCTATCTCGGAATATTCTGTAATATGAATGATAATGGAACCTATAAGGACCGCAACTGTACCTAAAAGATCGCTGAGTACATGTAGATATGCAGATTTTAAATTCAAACTCTCTTTGCTTACTTTAAAAAGTAATCCGGCAGAAAGTAAGTTTATCACAAGCCCAATGAGAGAATAGAAAAACATGGATTCTGCATGTACTGAAACTTCGCCAGAAAACCTTTGGTAACTTTCGTAAAATATAAAACCTGAAATTCCGATCAGAAGTAAACCGTTTGTCAGTGCAGCAAGAACTTCAAACCTATGAAAACCGAATGGAAATTTAGCTGTAGGTTTTTTGGATGCAAGTATTAGGGCAATTAAGGAAACGATATGGGCAAAAACATCTGTAATGATATGTCCCGCATCTGCAAATAGAGCTAAACTTCCACTTTCTTTAGAACCAATCCATTCTATAAAAAAAATAATAAAGCTAAGAATACCTGACAAGGATAGAAACAGAATCAACTTAGAACGTTTGGATCTGGTTTGATG